>DHMR01000072.1 GCA_002405875.1 bacterium UBA4637 | reverse complement strand
TGCGACCACGTGCGCTACCTCGACTGTTACATCTTTGCTCCAACCAAGGGTTTGCGAGCACCTAGCAGCGATGCCATCGACATAGATGCCTGCCACGACGTATTGGTAAACGGTTGCTACATGAACGTAAACGATGATGCCGTTGCCATCAAGGGTGGCAAGGGAACTTGGGCTGACCAAGCGCCAGAGAACGGACCGGTATATAATGTCCTCATCCAAAACTGCAACTATGGCAGAGTGCACGGTTGCTTAACGCTGGGTAGCGAAAGCGTGAACGACCGTAACATCATCCTTCGCAACATCAAGGTGGGCAATGCCCAGCGCGTGCTCTGGTTGAAGATGCGCCCAGACACTCCTCAGCATTATGAGTATGTAACGGTGGATAACATCCAAGGTAATGTAGGCAGCTTCCTCGTGGTTCGTCCATGGACTCAGTTCTTCAACCTCGGCGATCGCAAGGACATGCCTTTGAGCCAGTGCAACAACATCTCGATGAAGAACATCCAGATGAACTGCGACAACTTCTTCGATGTGGGCAAGAGCGATAAATATCGATTGGTTGATTTCACCTTCGAGAACATCACCTGTACCGACAAGAAGATGGCTTTCGACAAGGACTTGATAGAGAATACGGTTGTGAAAAAAGTCAATATCACGGCTAGGGACAAGAGCAACGGGCTCAAGACTACTGGTGATGCAGATGGACTGAAATAAATCGCTCACAGATTTCGCTGATGACACCATATTTTAATGGCTAAAAAGAGCCTTATCCTCCTCGGACAAGGCTCTTTTTATATTTTTTAAGCCTCACATTTCTCTTTTATGACCTAAAATTAGGCTTTTCCAAATATTTTGCTTAATTTTGCCTTCAAAAGGAAGAGAAGACCCAATACTCTCCCACCAAAAATGGATGGCTCAAGCCTTCCATCATTCATTATCAATTGTAAATTACACATTATCATGATAGATATTAAAGGTATCACCAAGAGCTTTGGCTCCTTACAGGTGCTCAAAGGCATCGACCTACATATAGACAAAGGTGAAGTGGTAAGTATTGTTGGACCTAGTGGAGCTGGCAAGACAACCCTTCTTCAGATTATCGGCACCTTGGATAAGCCCGACGCAGGTAGCATCATCATTGACGGCGTGGATGTGCGTAGCCTCAGCACCAAGAAGTTGAGTGACTTCCGCAACCAACACCTCGGCTTCGTATTCCAGTTTCATCAACTCCTGCCAGAGTTCACGGCATTGGAGAATATCATGATTCCTGCCTTCATCGCAGGCAAGGGACGCAAGGAGGCCAAGCAACGTGCCGAGGAACTGTTGGCTTTCATGGGATTGAGCGACAGAGCCAACCACAAGCCTGCCGAACTATCAGGAGGTGAGAAACAGCGTGTAGCGGTGGCGAGAGCCTTGGTCAACAACCCAGCCGTCATCCTAGCCGATGAACCTTCGGGCAGTCTTGACACCAAGAACAAGGCAGAACTTCACCAACTCTTCTTCGACCTTCGCGACAAGTTTGGCCAGACCTTTGTCATCGTCACCCACGATGAAAGTCTTGCCGCCATCACAGACCGCACCATCCACCTCAAAGATGGAATGATCGAGAAGACTGTGGAGGCAGCAACATCAAACGAAGAGGTTGTGGCATCAAACATGAATAGGGAAGAAGTTTCTCCTATTATTTAGAATGTCAGCAAAGCGGGTTTACACCCGCACAAACAATCGCAACTCTGTTGCGTAAGAATTCATCGCAAGCCCCGTAGGGGCAAAGGCTCCGCTTGCGATACCAAAACTCAGGCGAAGCTATAGCATAGCCAGCTACATCCCCGCTTTCCTGAGGAGAGAGGGGCTTGGGGAGTGAGGTGGAGCCCTCCTTGGCTAAAGAGGGACGGGGTGGATCGAAAAAGAAAAATATAAAAAAGAATTTGTTATGGAAAAAAAGATAAAGTTGGGTGACTATAACACCTTGAGAGTAGTCAAGAAGGTAGACTTCGGCCTATACCTCGACGGAGGTGAGGAGGGAGAGATTCTCCTCCCTACCCGATACGTACCCGAGGGAGTAAGCATCGGTGACGAACTCGATGTATTCCTCTATCTCGACCAAGACGAGCGCATGATTGCCACCACCGAGAAACCTTTGGCTAAGGTGGGTGATTTCGCCTACCTAGAGGTGAAATGGGTCAACGAGTATGGTGCCTTCCTGGGCTGGGGACTGATGAAGGACATCTTCTGCCCATTCCGCGAACAGAAGAAGCGCATGGTCATCGGCAACTCCTACATCGTTCATATCCACATCGACGAGGAGAGCTACCGCATCGTAGCCTCAGCCAAGGTGGAGCGATACATGAGCGAAGACCATCCTCACTATCGCCATGGCGACGAGGTAGATTTGCTGATTTGGCAGAAGACCGACCTTGGCTTCAAGGTCATCATCGACAACAAGTATCCAGGCTTGCTCTATCAAGACCAGATATTCCAGTACATCCATACGGGCGACAAGATGAAGGGCTACATTGGCAGAGTGCGTCCTGACGGCAAGATAGACGTAACTCTCCAGAAGACAGGCATCCAACAGGCTGCAGACTTTGCAGAGACCCTCTATCAGTATCTTTTGGACAATGACGGCGAGTGCGACCTCGGCGACAAGAGCGAAGCTGACGACATCTACGAGCGTTTCCACGTAAGCAAGAAAGTATACAAACGTGCCGTTGGCGACCTCTACAAGAAGCATCTCATCACCATCAGTCCGATGAGCATCCGACTGGTGAAATAAAAAAATAGGTACACCATCTTTTGGCGTACCTATTTTTATCGTATCAATAGATTACTCTACTTTCTCTATAATCTTCATGCCCTCCTCCACGGCTTGCATGTTCAGCGGAATCAATCCATGATGGCGCTCTGGCAAAGACTTATAGAGCGCCTTGTTCAATCCTTCGGTACTTACCACCGGACAAACCTTAAGCAGTCCGCCGAGCACGATCATGTTGAACACCTTGGCGTTCTTCATCTCGGCAGCCTTGTCCATAGCATCGATGCGATACACGGTGATGTCCTCGCGCTGAGGAGGGTTCATGATACCATAACCATCATAAATCAAGATGCCACCCGACTTAATCTTTGGCAAGAACTTGTCGAGCGAAGGTTGGTTGAGCACGATGGCGACATCATATTGACTCAAGATAGGCGAAGAGATACGCTTGTCGCTTACGATGACCGTCACGTTGGCTGTACCACCACGCTGTTCTGGACCATAGGCAGGCATCCAAGTCACCTCCTTATCCTCCATCAGTCCTGAGTAAGCTAGGATTTTTCCCATCGAGAGGACACCCTGTCCACCAAAACCAGATATAATGATTTCTTTCTTCATTGTTCTATTTTATTTTAGAGAAAAGCAAATGAATTCTTCACTCTTTGTTCTTCACTCTTCACTTACATTCCCGTTGTGTCCTTGAGGTCCCCCTTCACATACTCCTTGAACATGTGCTCCTCCATCCACTTGTTGGCCTCTACTGGCGAGAGTTTCCAACCGCTGTTACAGGTAGACACAATCTCCACCAAGCTAGAGCCCAAGCCTTTCATGCTTGCCTCAAAAGCCTTGCGAATAGCTTTCTTTGCCTTACGGATACTTGCCACACTCTCCACACTTTGACGGGTTACATAGCAAGTACCCGTGAGATGAGAGGCCAACTCAGTGATGTTGAGAGGATAACCATGAAGGTCTGGCTCACGACCGTATGGACAGGTGGAAGTCTTCTGACCCAACAAGGTTGTAGGAGCCATCTGACCTCCCGTCATGCCATAGATGGCATTGTTGATAAAGATGGTAGCCACATGCTCGCCACGATTCAAGGCATGGATGGTCTCGCAGGCACCGATGCACGCCAGGTCGCCATCACCTTGATAGGTGAACACCAAGCGGTCTGGCCACAAGCGCTTCACGGCAGAGGCGCAAGCCAAGGCACGACCATGGGCAGCCTCCTGCCAGTCGATGTCTACATAACGGTAGGCAAACACGGCACATCCCACAGGGCAGATACCGATAGCCTTATCCTCCATGCCCATTTCCTCGATGACCTCGGCGACCAGTTTATGCACTACACCATGCGAACAACCCGGACAATAATGCATCGGGGTATCGTTCATCAGCGTAGGCTTCTTATATACCAGATTCTCTGGTGAAATTATATCATTCATTTTAAATTATAAATTAGAAATGACAAATTACAAATAGGCTCACGCCATCATATATTTATAATTTATTCATTATCATTTATTATTTTACTTTTCAGTGCCTCCACGATTTCCTCTGGCTCTGGCACGATGCCACCTAGACGGCCAAAGTGCTCCACTGGGATTTGACCGTTCACGGCGAGACGAACATCCTGAATCATCTGTCCAGCATTAATCTCAGCCACCAACATGCCCTTCTTGGTCTTCGCCAACTCATGGAGTTCCTTCATTGGGAAAGGCCAGAGGGTGATAGGACGGAACAAGCCCACCTTGATACCTTGCTCACGAGCACTCTCGATGCTCTTCTCTGCGATACGGGCAGCACTACCGAAGGCTACAATCACGTAGTCGGCATCCTCCAACTGCTCGGTGGCATAACGAACCTCGGTTTCACGAATTTTCTGGTACTTCTCCTGAAGATGGATGTTACGCTGCTCCATCACCTCTGGTTTCAACTCCAAGGAAGTAAGGATATTAGGTTTGCGAGTCTTTGGTCGACCAATGGTAGCCCATGGACATTCACGAGCAATCTCCTCCTCGGTGCGACGAGGTTTCATTGGAGGCAACACCACCTTCTCCATCATCTGACCGATGACACCATCGCTCAGAATCATAGCCGGGTTGCGATACTTGAAGGCAAGTTCGAATGCCAAGTCCACGAAGTCGGCCATCTCCTGCACGGAGTTAGGAGCCAACACGATGACATTGTAGTCACCATTGCCACCACCACGGGTAGCCTGAAAATAGTCACTCTGCGATGGTTGGATGGTACCCAAACCAGGTCCACCACGCTGCACATTGACCACAACGCCTGGAATCTCGGCACCCGCCATATAGGAGATTCCCTCCTGCATCAAAGCCACGCCAGGGCTAGACGAAGTGGTAAGCACACGCTTGCCTGCGCCAGCACCAGCATACACCATGTTGATGGCAGCCACCTCGCTCTCAGCCTGAAGCACTACCATGCCGGTAGTTTCCCAAGGCTTAAGCAGCGAAAGGGTCTCGATAATCTCAGTTTGAGGTGTGATAGGATAGCCAAAGAAGCCATCCGCACCACATCTTATGCAGGCATGGGCTATCGCCTCATTGCCTTTCATCAAAGTTACTTCTTGATTAGCCATTGTTGTTTAGTCCTCCTTTTTACGATAAACAGTGATGCAGCCATCCGGGCATACGATACCGCATGAACTGCAACCCACACAAGCATCGGCATTTGCCGCCTCCACATATCGATAGCCATGCACATTCACCTTCTTGGCGAGCGCAATGACATCGTGAGGACATGCCACCACACAGAGCGCGCATCCTTTGCATCGCTCTGTGTCGACCACAATAGCCCCTTTAATCTTGCTCATATTCTATTTCTTTCTTTTATTTTCCAAGTTAAGACCCCTGTTATACCACGAAATATCATGGATTGTAATAGTCCTTGCAGTAGAAGTTCATGATATTATCGAGCATCTCCTTAGCTGCTACGGCAGGGCTCTCGGGGTCGAGGGCGATGGCTTCCATATAACAGTCGAGGGCATGCTTGAAGTCGCCTTGCTTCCGCCAGGCGTTTCCTTCCAGATAATATTGTTCTGCTGTCATTTTACTCTATATATTTTCTTGTTTTGTTGTGCGAAATTACGAAAATAAAGCTAAGAAAAAGAATAAAAGCGTAAGTTTTAAACTTAATTAATGTAGATTTTATTAAAAATGCGCACACCACTTTTGTGTGTGCAATAATTCGAGAAAGATGTGCATTATTTCTTGTATTTTAAAGGTTGGCATATCGTTTGCCATCTTATCGCAGTTTTCTACGATAGATGGCAAACAATACGACTCCCCTCAAAACGAGGTAGATGATAAAGGCAAGCCACAAGGCGTGGTTGCCCAAGAAGGGATGAAGCGCAAAGAACAAGCCGAAGAAGGAAACCGAGGCAACGACCGATGAACAAAGCATCGACTTCGACTGGGTGATGCCTACGAAGATGCCATCGAAGACGAATGCAGCCATACCCGACAACGGTATCAGCACCGCCCACCCAAAATACTCGCCCGAAGCAGCTATCACCTGCTTGTCGCTCGTGAGCAATCCGAGGAAGTTCTCTCCACCCACTATATATAATAAGGTGAAACAAACTGCCACTCCCACTCCAAATATCATCGTTCTCCTGACGACCTCTCGAAAAGCCACCATATTCCTGGCTCCATAATACTTGCCTGCCAAAGCCTCAGCGGCGTATGCGAAGCCATCCATGAAATATGAGAAGATGGTAAACATCGTCATCAGCAAGGTGTTGACAGCCAACACGATGGTACTCTCCCTGGAACCTGCCGCCGTAAAGAAGAGGTTTACTGCTACGAGGCATACCGTACGGAGGAAAATGTCCTTGTTCAAGGAAAAGAATCGCTTCAAGGGTTCCGCAGCAAAGAGGTTCTTGCGATAATCATACTTGTCGAGGCGGCGGTAATAAATGCGGTAGAGTAGACAAGCCATCAGGAATCCCCACCATTGGGCGATGACCGTACCAAGCGCCACGCCTTCCACCGTCATATCGCAAGCGAAAACCAAGGTGAGCGAGGCGATGATGTTGACCACATTCTGAGTCAACGACACTACCATCGGGATACGTGTGTTCTGCATACCGATGTACCAGCCTGTGAAGCCATAGAGTCCGAGCACGGCTGGTGCTCCCCAGATACAGACATAGCAGTATCTGCAAGCCAGCTCCACGACATCCTCCTCCGGTGCCATCGCCCACAAGCCACACGCAATGATGACTTCCTGAAGGATGAAGAACAGTAGTCCTATCCCCACTCCTATCGAAAGGGAACGCACCAAGAGCCTCAGCACCTCGGCAAAGTCTCGCCTACCCAATGCCTGCGAGGTCATCCCGCTCGTTCCCATCCTCAGGAATCCGAACAACCAATAGATGACATTAAAGAGCATCGAGCCTACGGCTATAGCCCCGATGTAACTCGCATCGCCGATGTGACCGACGATGGCGACATCCACCAAACCTAAAAGCGGTACCGTGATATTGCTGACTATCGACGGTACCGCTAATTGTAATATTCGTTTATTCACTTCATTTAAATCTTAAACTTCGCTGCCTGCTCCTCGATATAGGCTGCATCGGCAAAATAGTCGATACGCATAGCCTTGCGAACCTCATCCATGGTCTGGGCTGCGAACTCACGGGCGTTCTCGCTACCTTTCTTCAAGATATTGAAAACCTCTGGGATATCCTGCTCAAACTCATGACGGCGAACACGGATAGGGTCAAGCATCTTGTTGATGACGCTGTTCAAGAACTTCTTGCAAGTGCCATCGCCGATACCACCCTTCACATACTGAGCCTTCAACTCGTCCAAGTCATGGAACTCAGGCCAAAACTCTGCGAAGTCCTCAGGAGTAGAGAAAGCCTCCATATAAGTGAACACAGCATTGCCCTCTAAGTTTCCTGGCTCCTCCATGCTCATACGTGGCGCACCATTCGACATCTTCTTCACCTTCTTCCAAACGGTCTTCTCGTCATCGCTCAGATAGATGCAGTTGCCGAGGCTCTTACTCATCTTCTCCTTGCCATCGGTTCCAGGAAGACGACGGCAAACGGCGTTCTCAGGAAGCAAGATGTTTGGCTCGACCAATACAGGAGCGTAAATCTGATTGAAACGGCGAACCAACTCACGAGTTACCTCCAACATTGGCTCCTGGTCCTCACCAGCTGGCACGGTAGTGGCCTTGAATGCGGTGATGTCGGCAGCCTGACTCACAGGATAGCAGAAGAAACCGAGCGGAATGTTTGCCTCGAAGTTGCGCATCTTGATCTCGGTCTTTACGGTTGGATTACGCTGAACACGAGATACGCTGATGAGGTTCATCAAATAAACGGTCAACTCAGCCAACTCAGGAATCATACTCTGGATATAGAGCGTACACTTCTGTGGGTCGAGACCTGCAGAGAGATAGTCGAGAGCCACCTCGATGATGTTCTGACGAATTTTCTCTGGGTTGTCGGCATTGTCTGTGAGAGCCTGAACATCTGCCATGAATACGAACATACGGTCGAAGTCGCCAGCATTCTGAAGTTGCACACGGCGCTGCAAAGAACCAATATAATGCCCCAAGTGGAGCTTACCTGTTGGGCGGTCGCCCGTTAATA
Source organism: bacterium UBA4637 (assembly GCA_002405875.1). The sequence continues at coordinate 5,512 of DHMR01000072.1, read as the reverse complement.
TAATTTTTCCCATTTTATTACGATTATTTCCTTAGTTATATAGGCAAAACAAGCAACTATATATGCAAAATAGCCAACCAATCCTGCCATTTTGAGTGCAAAGGTACGGCAAAAAGGGCAAAAAACAAAATAATTCGTTACTTATTTTATTTTTTCTTCCAACAAGAAGTCATGTCCAACCAACAGGATTCAACCCAAAAGCCCTCGATGCAAAGCACCGAGGGCCATTATATAACATACTTATCGAAGAATTACTTGGCAATCATGATAGATACACGGTTCTTGTCATTCTCTGAGAATGGCTGAACACGTGAGCCCTTAGATTCCTCAGTGATTCTATCGGCAGCAACACCATACTTCTCCTTGAGAGCCTTAACTACAGCCGCGGCACGCTTGGCAGCAAGACGATCGTTGATGGTGTTGTTACCTGTACCAGCATCAGCATAGCCAGTAACAACAACCTTTGCATCAGGATTCTGATTCAAGTAATCTACGACTTCCTTGATCTTGGCATCCTCTGCCTCACGAATCTTGTTGGAGTTGATGACGAAGAATACGTCACGACGAATCTCATCGACCTTCTTTTCCTCGACTGGAGCTGGCTTAGGCTCTGGCTTCACATACTCCTCTACTGGACGTGGAGCTGGAGTTTCCTTCACAGGCTCTGTCTTGGTATAGCTCTTGCCGAGGTTGATGCGAAGACCAGCGAGGGCATTGAAATACCAGTCAGGGTTTCCAGCTTTCTTGGAATTGTACTTATCCGTTGTGATATTGGCGTTACCCTCGATCATGATGCTGACAGCCTTGCTTACCTTGAACTCCAAGTCGAGACCTGCACGGCCGAATGGGCGTACCTTGGTGCCATCCCAGAGATATTCGAGGTTGTAATCGTTCAAGTTCTTGAGGGTCTTGGCGATGTTGTTTACCTCGTCATTGCCCCAGGCGATATTGGTGCCACCGCCAACAAAGGCAGTAACATTGAACACACGGTTAGGATTCCAACCGCAGAAGAGGTTGCTGAGGTTGAACATGAAGTCCAATCCTGGAGCTACATACTTAAACTTGTAATCAGCAGTATAAGGATTACCGGAGTGCTGAGGCTCGAAGCCATTCCAGCCACCCTTGCTCTGCCAGCCGTTTACCTGTAGGCGCATGCCAAACACAGGATTGAACTGGTAACCCAAGCCCAACTGCACGTTAGGGGAAATTAGGTCGCCAAACTTAGCCTCGCCAAGTGTATACTGAGCACCACCCTGCAAGTCGAGGAATGCGTGCTTCTTGAATGTATATTCGTTGCCATCCTTGTCTGTATAGGTGGCTTGAGCCATACTTGTTGCCGTGCCAGCCATCAAAGCTGTTGCGAACAAGACATACTTAATTTTTGACATCATCATATTTAAATGTTTTTTGAAAAATGATTCAATAATATCAATGCTTACTTTGTTGTTCCAGAGATAAACAATCGTACCATACCATTCTCTGCATTCGACCAAACGTCGATGCTTTTTCTAAAATGCCCCTTGTTGTAATCCTTGCCATTGTATATGACGGTGATATAACCTTTTTTATTTGGCAATATGGGCTTCTTGTCAAAGCGAGCGGAAGTACAGTTGCAAGTGACATTGGCTTGATTGATGACGACTGGAGCGTTGCCCGTGTTTTTGAAGACAAAGACACAAGTTCTGACTATGCGCTTCTCGAAGGTTCCGAAATGGAAGGAAGTCTTCTCGAACTCAATCTTACCCACCGGGGCCTTTGCCATCATCAGACAGGCCGATCCCGTCATCCATAAGAGAAAGAAAAGCCTTTTCATTTACTTCTTGAGCTTCTGGAGGTTCTTTTCTCTCATCTCTGTCTCATATTCCCTCTGCATTGAGTCTTTCTTGGCATGCTCGACCACAGGTCGGTCGCCGTTATGAGAATCAATCATACAAAGTTTCCACTTGCCAAGATAGTCAATAGGCTTGAAGTAAAAGACAGTCTTGATCTCTGGCACATTGTCGTGTGCCGGCATGATGATGGCTGTACACTTTACCTCGTTGGCGTATGCTTCCTTAAACTTGATGTAGTCTATCTTGTGGCTTTGGATGGGCAGGGAAGAAAGCATGTTCTTCAAGTCTGCCATAGCCTTGTTGTCAAGAGGCTGTGGCTCGTTATACACAGAGTCCACATTGTCCTTGAACAGCATGCCAGCGGCTGCATCATAGTTGCCATTCTCGGCGTATTCAAAGAACTGGTTGACCAAGTGAGTTACTTCCACGGAGTCTGCGTTGGTGATAGCCTGCTCAAAACCAGTCAAGGGGCTGTTCTTTTTCTTCTCACCACAGCCACTGAGTGCCACCGAGGCGATAGCCAAGAATAAGATACCAAATATAATATTAACTTTCTTCATCATAGTGAAAATGAAAATAGGCAGGCATGCTAATCATGCCTGCCTATAATTATGTTATAGCCTTAAGCTTTGCGAATTAGTGACGCTTAGCATTGCTCTGAGTCTTACCTACAGTAGCAGTAATAGTTGTCTTGATTGTACCCCAATCATAAGTGATTGTAGCTGGGAAGTAAACGTGGAACTGACCAACTGTCAAGCCATTGTTCTCATACTTCAACTCACCATACTGGTTTGCTGAGATAGCAGTAGGAGCTGTGAATTTGAATACAACCTTGTCTGTAATGTCAGACAACTTCTGGCTGCTGTTACCGTTAAGGTCAGTGGTAGCGTTCTTTGTGTCAACATCGATAGCCTTTACACCATAGTACTTGAAGTAATCCTGATCCTTAGTAACCTTTGCATCAGTGAAGTCGTGGTCACGCCAGTCTGTGAATGTCAAGTTGATCTTAGCTGTAGAACCTGCAGTTTCTGCATCCTCGAAGCTAGCTGTAGCACCCTCAACGTTGATTGGACGGAGGAACTTAACATTAAACTCGTTAGAAGCAACAGGAACATTGATGTTACCACAGATAGTAGCTTTCACAGCTACGATAGCTGTAACGGTATTCTTCAAATCCTTGTGACCGTAAGCGTTCAACAACTTCTTAGCAGTCTCGTTGTCTGCGTATGTTACGATACCAGTATTTGGATCCAAGCTTGCGACTACATTAGTCAACTCCTTCTCGGCGTAAACCTGCTTACCATCCTCGCTTGCGAAGAGGCCCTTACCTGTTACAAAACCGAATGTCAACTTCAACTCCTTGTTCAAGTCTGCGTATGGAGCAGTAAGAGCATTAACAGAAAGCTTGTTGCCTACGAGAGCGTTCTTCAAGTCGAATACGTACTCATCGTTAGCATTTGTAGTACCAACAACCTCAACATTACCGTGAACATCGTCATAACCTGTACCAGCTACAGCGTTGTCTGCTGCATACCAGTAGCTCTTTATCTTGTTCTCATTGCCGAATGTTGTAGATGGCTTCAAGTTGATAGCAGAAGGAGTCCATGTCAACTTAACGTAAACGTACTTGTTGGCAGCTGTCTTACCAGGCTGCAATGCGTAACGTACGTATGTTGTCAAAGTTGTCTTGCCAGCCTTGAATGCAGCGTAAGCAGCCTGGTTCTTGATAGACCAAGCGATAACCTCAGTCTGCTTGCCCTCTACGTCAGCTGTTGTCTGAGATACAGTACCAATCTTCTTGTCAGCTGCCAATGCCTCAGCATCGGTAGTTGCCTTATCGAACTGGTTGGCATCTGCTTCGCCACCATCGAGTTTGTATGCATCCTCGAATGCTTCCTTAGACATGTTGAGCTTAGCATAGAGCTGCTCCTCAACCTGTGCCCATGTTACCTTCTGGAGGTCGATAGCATTATCGCCACAAGCAATTGTGTATGGCTTGTTAACTGTTACCAAGTCAACTTCCTCAGCCTTGTTCTCAGCCACCGTCTTGTCGATGACAACCTTGATGTAACCTACAGCTGCAATCTTGTTGTTGACAGTATCCTTCAAGACAACACGTACCAATGGCTCACGACCGATAGTAGCCTCATTCTGAGCTGCTCCATAAGCCTGTTGCTTACCACCAGCAGTCATCTGTGGACGGAGTGTATAGCCATTCGATGCAATTGCAGCGTGAGCACTCTGTGAAGTCTCGTTAGCACCAGACTTGTAACCAACCAACTCGAAAGAGTACTTGAAGCCAGACTTCTCTACGAGACCTTCGGCTGCATTCTTATCCCAAGCCTTGCAAGAAGGAGTCTCGTCCTTGTCGTATGTACGGTCTGTGTTGACATACTCACGGAGGTCGATACCGTTGCTATTCCAAGCTACATGAATCTGCGCGTCATTATCAATAGCATCCTTTGCTGTCTTATAGAGGTGAGAAGGAATAGCATCAACATGCTGCAATGTTGGGTTATTCAAAACCAAGTTGCTATATGTGCTAGCCTTGATAGCTGCGAAGTCAGAAGTAACAACTGAGTCGCCAGAAGCATACTGCAATGCAAGAACAGTAACCTGCTCATCTTCTGCGATGCTCTTAATAGCATTGCCATTGTACTTAGCGTGTACTGTAACCTTACCCTTAGTTGTCAAATCTGCGCTCTCTACCTTGAATGTAGAACCGTAATCAGCAGCAGCCTTTGTCACATATTTCTTGTTGTATGCGATGAAGCTGTACTTGGCAGCATCGTCAGACATCTTGGCATTTGATGGGTTCAAGAAATAAGTAGCAGCCAAGTCAGGAGCGTATGTGAACGCATCGTCAGCTACAATAGGAGCATCCTGAGAGTAGTCGCCATCAGCGTCAACAGCCTTGATTGTTGCAGGGTTGTACTTGAATGTAGCGAAGTCGAATGCCTCGATACCAGCATAATAGAAGTCTGGATCGAACACGAGGCCCTTCAATGCGCTTGAGAGGTTGATGACAACCTTCTTGCCAGGAGCACCTGCTACGTTAGTCAAAGTCAAGTTGTCATTGTCCCAAACGGCAGTGATGACATCCTCGTTAGTTGCTGTATAGACAATCTTAGAGTCGTATGGAGCCTTGTCACCATCACCATATACCCAGAATGTACCAGTCTCGGTGTTAGGAACGTAGTACTTGCCGTCTTTGCCAGCAGCACCTGTTGCGCCAGTAGCACCTGTGTCGCCCTTTTCACCCTGAGGACCTTGAGCACCGGTATCACCCTTCTCGCCCTTGGTTCCAAGTGCATAGTACTCGGTCTTGGTGTCATTCTTGTACCAGAAGCCATCTTCACCAATCTTCCAAACGTCAGCGTCCTTGCCAGCAGCGCCTTGTTCGCCCTGCTTGATGTTGTAAGTATTGTCCGTGCCGTTCTTTGTAACAGTGACAATAATACCACCATTACCGTCGGACTCTACGCTTTTCAAGATGCTACCATCATTAATCTTTGTCTGCAACTCGCTGAGAGTCTTTGACAAAGCATCAATCTGGCTTTGCAGATTGTTGATGTCATCATCGTAGTCCTTACAAGAAGTAACCATGCTTGTGGTCGCTAAAGACAAAGCACCCATAAGCAATACGCTAAAATACTTTCTTTTCATACGATAAAAATTAA
>DHMR01000024.1:25460-46901 GCA_002405875.1 bacterium UBA4637 | reverse complement strand
TAATAATAGATTTTCTTCATATACTCTTCCTTCGGTTGATAGCAAGTAAGAAAGAATGTGACAACAGCACCTACCACGATGACCATCTGAGCCAACACAACATACTTACCTAAAAACTTTTGCAGATAAACAGAAGCAACCTGGAGCAAGCCCACAACCACAGCTGTAAGCCAAGGCAAGAACACCATCAGACGAAGTTCCGTACCCTCGCGAACCAGGCAATTTTTTCTAACGAGCAAGACTATCAAGACGACAGCTATAAACTTCAGCCACATTCGACAACGGAGAACAACTGCCACCAAAAACATAACCACCATAAAACATATACTGCCTGCAAACAAGTAAGCCATATTAGAGGTGAGTGTCATCAACATTGCCACAGCTGTGATACAACCTAAGCATCGTCCCCCTTCTTTCACCCACAGGCTTTGTGCATAAGCCACCAAAGTCATCAAGATGCCATACACGATGGGCCCTGCTCCATAATAAAAAAACTGCACAAGAAAATCCGCCATCACTAAAGCCAAGCCGCCAGGTTTAGGCAAAGCTTGGCAGACAGCGTCAGCATCCCAATAGAAAGTATTCCACTGCTCCATATAATAGAAATGGTAAGCAGCGGCAGAATGGCAAATACACACAAAGAGAATGCAAATGCCAAACCAAATCACCTGTTTAGATTTTATCAATTGTTTCATGTTGGCAAAGATACGATATTTCCATCAAATATACTTTATCTGAAGTAACATATTATTTCGCAAAAAGGTCGGTCGAGCTCACGGCTCAACCGACCTAACACGGCTAACATCATTTCGGTTAATCTTATTATATGATAAAACCTATACTAATGTTCAATATCACTTTTGTAATTTATCTAAAAAGTAAATTTACAATTCAAATATTACTCAGCAGCACTCTCCCAATACTTAGGAGCACCGAGACCAGCAGCGAACCCTCCAAATGCACGTTTACGATCATACTGCAAAGTCCAAAGTCCAACAGGTTCACCCTTGCGCCAGCCTGAGTCTGCAGGTGAATCTGTTATACACCATTGAGTGATACCATAACGCTGAGCTGCAGGAATAATCTCAAAGTACTTCTCGATGATGAACTGATAGAAATCAGCCATTTGCTTCTGCTGAGCATCAGTCATGTTCTCTGTTTTTACAGCATCTCCATCACCAATAGGATTACCCTCTGCATCTTTCTTAGCAGCAATATAGCCCATATCCAACTCTGATATTTTACAGAGTTTCCCAGTAGAGGCCATTAATTTTAGCATGTTGACAATATGCTCTTCACGACTCTTCTGTATAGCCGGGTCCTCAGAGAAAGATACGTGCATTTGGCTAGCAATACCATCAATTTTGGTTACACCATCAGCCTCCCAACGATTAATCCACTCTATCAAGGACTTCATCTTCCAATTATCATCCCAGAAAGACTCTAGATTGTAATCATTAATAAAGAGTTTCAACTTAGATGGATCACCATTATGCTCTGCGAAATGCTTACGAGCAGAAGCAACTGCTGAACGAACATAATCGAGATCACCCATGTAATCCTGCCAATAGAAGTTATTTTTTTTGTCCTCTTTAGACACTGTGCCACGAGTAGCTGACTGAAGATCTAGGATTCCATCTCCATCCTTATCAGTACCAGAGATTGCCTCGTTAACGACATCCCAAGAAGTAACCTTACCATCGCAAGCCTCCATCATACCATTGATCCATGTATCCAAAGCATTAGTGATAGTTTCCTTTGGACTAGGAGCATTAGGATCTATGACAGGATCAGGATCATCTTCTCTAGCCATTGTCAGACTAAGCCAACTAGGAAAACTCCAGTCTGCTGTATTATCATCGAAGTTTCCATTATCAATAAAATTATTACCATCAGCATCAAGCAATTGAACATCATCAAACCAAAGATCTCCACCAAATTTACCAAAGACGAACTGAAGTTGGTTTATATCATGATCTCCAGTCGTAAATTCTGATTTTATTTGAGTCCATTCAGTAGTTGCATCTACTGATGGAGTTGGCCAATATTGGGCTCCACCTTCAAACAAAGGCCAGCAAGTTATCTTAAAATCGGAACTAGCTTTTGCCTTCATAACTAAGGTATATTTCGTATTTCTTTTCAGTAAATCAGTCAACGCCACTGTAACAGACCAATCCCAATCATTAGCCTTAGGCTCTGGAGTATTTATATGGAGAACATAATTTTTCTTGCTACCTGCAAGCAGTCCCATCAAATAACTATTCTGCTGTTGCGAATGCCAAGCCAAAGTATGACCAAAGACCGTCATATTATTGGCAGTTGCTGCTTCAACAAAATTTTTGACAAGGGTGAAATCCATAGTTCCATCAGATTTCACACAGGAGCCATATTTCATGGCGTTGCCAGCTGTCATTTCATCAAAGTTTGCATTAGCCAGACGACAATCCATCTTGCCATCAACATAGTTCTGAGCACCAACACCAATACCCAATTTGAAATCTGGATTTAGAGAGCGGTCCACATAGGATTTCAATGGAGCATAGTCATTCAGATATTGGAGTGCCTTGAGACTATCGGTAAATTCGTAAGCATTACTATCTGGAGCCAAGTCCCTATCTGCGCAGCCCGTTACACAGAGGGCTGCCGCAGATAAAGCGATACTATAAAATATTTTCTTGTTCATAATAGAAAATCATTATTTGTTATAGGTAATGTCAAAGTTCTCAAAATTTTCCTGATGGTCACGGAATACCAAGATGTCATGGCAAGTATACTTCTTGACATGCTGAACACCCTTGTCTGAATAAAAGAAGGTCAACACGTAGTCAAGTGTAATCTGGTCACGATCTTTGTCAGCCCATGCCTTCTTAGCAGCATGCTGTTCCCACTTACCTGTTCCTGACACAGTGTAAGTCCATGTTGCATTGGTGCTAGACTTTGGCACGTTCATAGCATCAGTATTGGCTGTACTTACCACGATGTTACCTGCGTTGTCGAAGTCAAGCTTCAAAGTAGAGGTCAATGTCGCAGACGATGATTCTTCATTGCCATCGCTATTGATGGTGGTGATAGGTACCAATGTAGAAACATTGTAGTTTGAAGAAAGTAAGCTATTAGTGGTGAGATAGCGAATCTCGTTTCTCTCAAAATACTCCGCCTCACGATTCACCTCTGAAGTCGTACCATCGAAATCGATGTTGTCTGTACCATGGCTAATCCAAGCACCATGATAAGGATTCTTATAGACAAGTGCCAAGAGTTGATAGTTCTGAGGAGCTACATCCCAATTGGCAGCATTCTGCCAAACTGGATTTTCGACATTCTGCTTCTTCTGACCAGCCAAGATTGAATCACCGTCCAAAGCCTCAACAATACGTACTGGCAGTACGTAGTTCAAGCTCAAAGCCTTAGGATCCGCAAAGAAAGCATCAGTTAGCTGAACCTCGATGCCATCCCATGCCTTACCTGCAGGAATGGTAATGATGTCAGATGGAAGTTGGTAGTATTCTGCTGGCAACGGAGTAACCTGATGACCATCGCTAAAAGTCAAACCGTCGCAGAGACCATTGTCTACTACGATTTTTACTTTATGCTCCTTGTTCAAGTTTCTTGAGCCACCAAGCGTAACTTGTAATTTGAATTTATGCTGGTTATCCAATTCGTTTGGATACTCGCTCTCGCCAAGAACGATGGTGCGAACCGGAGTCTGCTTAGCAAAGGAGACCGTCTGATAATCAAAGTCATCAAACTCAACGTCACCATTCTCACAAGATGTTGCGAATAACATTGCACAAGCAGCCATCATTGATAAAATTATCTTTTTCATTGTTACTTTATTTTAAGTTTAATCAGTTTACCACCCCTTGTTCTGCTGTAACTCAGAGAATTTCAATACCTCTGAATAAGGGATTGGTCCATAGTACATATAGTCTTTGTAGTTACGAGTCTCTACCTCAATAGGAGTGTAAGTATTGGTGGCAGAGTTGATGCTCATACCCGTAGCAGTCTCATTAAGAGGAGCCTTCCAACGACGGAGGTCATAGAAGCGGAAACCCTCGAAAGAAAGTTCGATACGACGCTCGTTGCGAATCAGCTCACGCATTTTTTCCTTGCTCTCGGCGCATTCATCCAAGTATGAGTCTTCCCCATTCTTGCCCAAGCCTGCGCGCTTACGAATCGCCTTGATGACATCATATGCTGAATATCCATGTCCACCTTTGCCCTTAGGTCCCCATGCCTCATTAGCCGCCTCTGCGTAAGAAAGGAACATCTCTGTAAAGCGGATGCGTGCATTGTAGTGATACTGTTCGGTTTTTTTTGTTGGATCCAAATTAATGTCCGAGCGCATCAACTTACGAAGGTAGTAACCAGTACGGGTAGACTTACCCTCCAACTTATTGATTGCATCCTGAGTTGTTCCATCAGCAGCCGTCACAATGGTTTTGCCCTCCACACCTTGAGTTGAACCATTGGTTACCACATAGAGTGCCAAACGAGGATCACGGTCCTCATAAGGATTGTCCTTTTTGTAACCACTACCATCAGCAGAAATAGGCTCACCATTTGCCATTGGGAAAGCATCCACAAAGTTCTGGGTTGGATTGATGCGGCCATTACCATAGAGAGAAGGAGGAAAATTGTCCTGCTCTAATGAATTTCTTTGGCCACGTTCTTCACGCCACATAATCTCAGGCTTGCACTCACCATTCTCTATACCATCAATATCCTTAGTATTACAGTACCATGTATTACCTGTAGGATCTAAACCTGCAGGACCACCAATACGATCGAGAACTGTAGCGAAGTTGTTAGCTGCAATCTCGTAGGTAACTCCTGAGCCATCAGCAAAGGCAGGGCTTGCAGCAAGCAAAGAAGCCTTGGCACGATAAGCCTCTACATACTGACCACACATACGGAGATTGAACTTGGAACCAAATACACGATTGTATTGTACAGTAGAGGCTCCTTTGTACTTAGCAGGAATCTGGCTTTCGTCTTCCACATCCTTATAATTGGTAGGGAGCAGTTCCAATGCCTTTTCGCAATCATCATTGATAGCCTTGATGCATTCTGCGAAGGTAGCACGCGGGATATTACCATTGGTATTGGCGCCCTCTGGTTCTGTTACGATTGGCACACCATAGAGCACGCCATCCTCCCCATATCCACCATGTGCACGGAGAAGGTAATACATAAACATGGCACGCATGCCATATGCCTCACCTTTCTCTCGGTCGTTGTACATCGCAGAAACGGTTTGATCTTCTGTCCAGTTTACCTTGTCGGCATTGGCAAGGAAGAGATTGAGATAGAGGATTGCGGCACGGCATCCTGTCCAAGCATCCATAGGATTATTGCTAGAGGTCCAAGTGCCACCCGCCATCTTACGCCAAGAATTCGTAGCGTCATTGGTTACGGCATCATCGGTAGCCACCTCATTAAATGATGGACTGCCTACTGGGATACGCGTATAAGCGTTTCCCAATATACCCTCAGCATATTTGGAGTTATTATACATATACCCCAGGCCCAAGTTGTTCTCAATGGCTGGTTCGAACAAGTCGCTGCAGCTAGTCAATGCCATAGAAAGGGCTAGAGCGGATAATATAATTGACTTTTTCATAATTGAATGCACTTATTTACAAGTTTACTTTAAAACCTAAATTATAACTTCTGTACTGGGGTTCAGAACCTACAGCCGTCTCCATATACTTACGCTCCTTGGCGATAGTAAGAAGATCGGTACCATATACATATACAGATACACCCTTGATCCAGTTTGTCCACTTGCCCTGGAAGAGACTTTGTGGAAGGTCGTAGGTCAACTGCACTTTATCAAGACGGAATGCTGATGTGCTGTAGGTCCAAAAATCTGAAGTCTGGAAGTTGAGCGAGCCATCATTCTCCGAAGTTAGTCGTGGATAAGTTGCAGTTGAAGCTGTTTCCTTGGTCCAACGACCACGAACTACATCCGAGTACTTGCGGTCACCATAGTTCCAAACCATCAAGTTATTCTTGACACCCATGCCACCAACGCTTCCGCTACCAGCAACGAAGAGGGTGATTTTTTTCCACTTAGCTGTAAAGTTGGTGCCATATACAAAGTCTGCCCCCCAGTGACCAAGAACCACTTGATCCTTAGAGTCAATGACACCATCATCATTCATATCCTGATATTTCAAGTCACCTGGCTTGGTGTTACTGTTAACTAACGCAGAGTTCTTTATCTCGTCTTCATCTTGGAAGAAGCCCAGACACTTGTAACCACGGAGGGCATCGGTGCGCTGCCCCTCACTCTTCAGCCAGTCGTACTCCACGTTTTCTGCAACACGAGTGTTCTTGCTAGTGACATGGTAACCAGTCAAACCAAGTTTCAAGTCAACCTCTCCCAGCTTTTTGTGAAGGTCTACAGTGTAGTCGAACCCTGTATAACGTTGGTTGTTATAGTTCATATTAGGGATGAACTGCGACACTGGCCAATAAGTATGGAAGTAGTTAGGGAAATTAACATCAGATGCCACAATGAAACCATTTAGGTTGTTGATGAAATAGTTGGCATTCAACTTGATGGCACCGCCGAAGAAACTAGCATCCAAACCTACACGGAATTCCTTGCGCTTAATGAAAGTCAAATCGTAGTTGGCTGCACGCTTTGAGTCAGAAGTCTGCATAGAGTTTGCACTTTCGCTCCATCCCCACCAGGTACCAGTAGCCGTAAACACATCCTCATACATGTAGTAATCACTAATATCAACATCCTCATGAATCAATCCGTAGGAAGCATTGAGTTTCAAGTCATCGATCCATTTTACATCCTTCATGAAGTTTTCCTTACTCAAACGCCAGGCTGCAGAAACAGTTGGCGAGAAAGCCTCACGATGTCCGGGTGCCAACTTAGCTGAATGAATGGCAGCAGCACTAAAATCTACATAGTACTTATGCAGAAAGTTGTAAGTAGCCTGCAAACCAAGATTAGCATTGCTAGTACGATGGTAAGAGCCTGTATTCTGAATCTGATACCCATGAGCTAACAAAGTAGCGCCTACATTATGGTTACCAAAGGTTCTAGCCCAATCAAACTGCCCCGAGAACATGATGGTCTGGCGAGAAGTACTACCGCTCAAATTCTGAGTACCAGTCTTCTTATCAGAACCATATTTTTTTAGGCTCATAATAGTACTTGAGCCGTTAAAGTTGTCCCAAGATGCCTCATAAACAGAATAGCTATTATTGATAGATGTATTATATGTGGTAGAATAGTCAACCGCAAACTGAGTCTTAAACGACAAGCCTTTTAGCACATTGTTCAAATCCAACTTAATACCAGCATCAAACTGCAACTGGCGAGAGGTAAACTTATTGTAACCTGCCGCATACATAGCAGCAAAAGGATTTGTCTGTTGGTTCTGAGTACCACCTAGCAGATACTTGCCATCCACGATATAGTTGCTATTATTGATCAGTTTCCAAGACTCGATGTCGGTAGGGTCAACTCGATCTATTGGGATAAAAGGAACCAATGGATACTGACTGGTAGGACGGATGTTCGCCGAGCTACCCCAATAATTTGAGAGATCACTATGCGTATCATAAAATGTTGCATTGGCATTGACCCAACCAGAAACCCAGCTGTTCAAGCGGAGATCGATGTTACCACGGACGTTCAAACGATTTACATGATTATTCTTTCCCTCGCCAAAATTCATCAAATCGCCAACATGATAGAGACCAATATTGGCATAGAAATTAGCATACTTGCCACCACCTGTAAACTCTGCCACACCTTCATATCTTTCCTTATGATTCTTGACATATTGCTTGTCATAGAAGTTCAAGCTAGGATAACGATAAGGTTCACCACCCCTAGCATAGTTAGCAATGAGGTCCTGAGAATAAACAGGAGCTTTACCATCATTCTGAAGCGCCTCGTTGTAGAGTGTCATATACTCTGCAGATCCCAACCAAGAAGGATATTCCTTCGGAGTATAGGTAGAGATATTACCACGAACACTTACATGAAGGCCATCTGTTCGACCACGTTTTGTGGTAACAAGAATAGCGCCATGAGCAGCACGACTACCATAAAGAACAGTGGCAGAAGCACCCTTGAGGTAAGTAACTTGCTCTATTTCGGAAGGCAACACGTTGTTAAGGTCACGAGGAACACCATCCACTAGTACCAACATACCTCCACTGGACCAAACGTCGGTCGCCACGAGAGAACCAAGGTTACTAGTCGCATATGTAGAATAGCTCTTGTCGGTCAATTCCACCATATTAACAGAAGCGACACCGCCTAGCAAGTCTTCCTTGTCCACAGCCTTGAAAGCTACGTTAACCTTGTTGGCTACAGAATCGGGATAATCGTTCTGTGCATTCGCATTGCTTGCCATGGCGGCAAGCAACATGCTGAATGTTATTATCTTATTAGTCTGTTTCATACTTTAAGTTTCAGTTTTAAATTACCATCCTGGATTCTGTTTAAACTCTGGATAAATCTGACAATCCTTCTTCTTGAGCGGTAGCCAGTAGTGCTTATCAGAGAAATCACGCTTCAAGATTTGCTTTTCGCTCCAGCCACTGACAGCATCGTTTTCTGGGTGTTTTTTGTCAATGTCACCCACACGGACAAACTCTTGAGAGGTCTTAATGTTGTAAGGATACTTATCGAGAAGCAACCAACGACGAAGATCATTGAAACGATGCCCCTCGTAAGAAAGTTCCACAGCACGCTCACGACGGAGCTCACTCATAAACTTATCCAAGTCACCAGTGTACTTGCTATTAACATCCTCCACGCCAGCACGCTCACGAATCTTATTGACGGCTTCTACTGCCGTCATATCAAAGTTAGGAGCCTTGCCAACAGGAGTTCCATTAGCTTCGGCTGCAGCCTCAGCATACATCAAGTATACATCTGCCAAACGCATCCAAGGCAAGTGAATGTTAATCTGACTAGACCAACCATAGCCATCATCAAACTTGTTACAAGCACGAGAGATAAACTTATAGAGCAAGTAACCTGTACGGTTACCATCCTTACTATCTTTGCGATAGGAGCCATTCGTCTGAAGATCCGCATATCGATAAATTTCCTTATTTGCATTTTCCTTAGACAAAGAAGCCTCAAACATTTTCTCACCATCAAAGATGATATCCTGATAAAAACGAGGGTCGCGGTTCTTCCAAGGATGAGTTGGATCAAAGCCAGAATCTGGATCATCGAGAGGAAGGCCATTTGCCATACCATAATAGTTTACATAATTGGCTGTAGGCATTGAGGTCACCCCATTATCATTGATAAGCTTGGTACCATATTGTAGAGCTTGCCCCCAACGAGCATCACCCCAACCACCTCCGTAATTAGGTCCACGAAGGATTGCCTCTTGTACAGAACCATCTTTGCTCTGACCAGGCAAACGACCATTTTGGTTGATAGTTGTGAAGTTTTGCTGGATTTCCTTGAAAGGTATCAAACCAAATTGAGTCTGCCCACCTTCTACAAGAGAGAGTAATTCACCAAATGCTTGTGCTGCTTTCTGGCAATACTCCTTATTATAAGTAGGGTTGTTCTGCGACTCCTTGTTCATCAACGGACTACCAGCCCACAAATAGTTCTTGCCTAAATAACCTAGGGCAGCAATTTTCGTGATACGGAGTTGGTTTTTACCCGATGTTGCCAAACCAGCCTGAGTTTTGTCCCAATCTACAGGAAGGAGGTCTGCAGCCTTACGCAAATCCTCAGCCACCTTATCCGCACATTCTTGATATGAAAGACGAGGTAGATTAAACTCTTCCGTAGGAGAAAGAACTCGGTCTATATATGGAAGACCTCCAAAGTACTGAATCAACTCGAAGTGGAAGAAACCACGGAAGAAATACAACTGACCAGCGATAAGATTCTTTTCCTCTTGGGTACAATCGGTCATTTTATCGAGATTTTCAAGACCCATGTTTGCCTTGCGGATAGCATACCAAGCACCTTTCCACAAAGACTGATGTGTGAAACGATTATCGGTCTTAGTAATATCCCAATCACCACGATCCATCCATCCTGATCCCCAGCCATCATATTCAGACTGCCAGCCCCAGAAATCACCTTGGTCAACCTTGTAACACATATGGTAATCGATACCTACATTCATAATCTCATCCTCACCCCAGTTCCAAGAGTTACTCCAATATCCACAATCAAACTCTGGAATACAATTGTAGATTTCCTCCGTGAATCCCTGGAAGTTTTGGAAGTCTTTATAGGCTTCAGTAGGAGAAATATCAGACTCCTCAGCCTTATCCAAGTAATCAGTGCAAGAAGAGAAAGATGTTACAGCAAGCATCAATCCGCAAATTGCAATATATAATTTTGATATTTTCATTGTTGTCTAACTTTTTATAAAGTAAATTTAAGACCGAAGTTGAAACGCTTGACAGTAGGATAAGCTCCCTGAGAAGCAAGACCTGTACCTGCGAAGTTTGACTCACGGTCATCCGGCATTCTAGACCATACCCAGAGGTTGTTACCATTGGCGAAAATCTTCAAAGTATTCAAACCTAATGACTTAATCCAACCACCTCGCCACTCGTAAGCAATCTCGACGTTCTTCAAACGAATGAACGAGCCATCATAGTGGAAACGGGTTCCCTCATAATAAGAAGGCGTAGAGTTCCAACGTGGCATCGGCGCATCGGCATTCAGATTATCCTTAGACCAATAAGACCCCTCATCAAATACTGTATCCAATTTTCCACCGAAAGTATTGAAACCAACATAACGGTTCACATTAGTTACTCCATAGAACTGAGCATAAACACTAAAGCCTTTCCACTCACCACCAATAGACGCACTATAAGTGTTCTGAGGGGTACCAGTATACCCATAAGGCACGTTATCATTGGTATCTATCACACCATCACCATTGAAATCGATGACGAAGTACTGTCCAGGCAATTTTTGGCTATCGCCAGTATTATAGGTAGGCATGGCAATCACATCATCCCAAGTTTGGGCATAGCCGTTATTAATATAGGAATGATCCTGACCTATGGCAAAGCCTGTGGTCTTCTGGTAATCAGGTGTCAGCATTGGGTCATCGTACTTTTTGACAATATTCTCCGCATGAGTCATATTGAAGTTACCCCATAGGCGAAGACCATTATTGAAGACCTTGTTAACACGAAGTTCCAACTCATAGCCAGATGTCTTCACTTTACCATAGTTAAGGGTTGGAGCAGTAGCACCATAATAAGAAGGAATGGCACGAGAGCTACCCGTAATCAAGATATCTGAACGATCCTCATGGAAAAACTCCAAGCTACCTGCCAAGAGACCACCAAGGAACGAGTAATCAATACCGAGGTTACGTTTTAATGACTTTTCCCAATGTACGTCAGGGTTACCGACCTTAGACTGACGATAGATGGTGTAAGGACTATTGGCTGCATTCAAGCCTGTACGGAGCGTACCGCCGTATGCCCATTGGTCTGCGTAAAGCCAACGATCTCCCACATTGTCATCACCAACCTCACCATAAGAGTAACGGAATTTCAACATGTCTATATACTTTTTAATAGGCTTGAAGAATTTTTCCTCGCTGATCATCCAACCGATAGCACCCGAATTGAAGAAAGCGAAGCGATTGTCCTTGCTAAACTTCTCGGAACCATTATAAGCTCCATTATATTCAAAGAAGTAGCGACCACCATAATTATAAGTAGCACGGAAAGCCCAGTCTTCACGATAATGAGTAAACTCACTACCAGTCGCACGTTCTGTTCGATTGAACACTCCCATTGCAGAGATGTCGTGCTGCCCAAACTTGTTGCCCCAGTAAAGCTGTCCCTGATAGAAGAGATTGCGCTGAGTAGCCCAGTCATTCACAGATCCACCGCTTACTCCCCAAAGAACACCTTCCTGAAAGTCGAAACCTGTATTTGAATCCAATAACTTTTCTAGGGTTACATTACCAGTGAGAGGATCAATCCATTTACGCTGTGTACCATGATTAGAATCATCAATACCACGTTTTTCCTCTACAAAGGTATTATCCCAAGAAACTGTAGCACTCGCCTTTAAACCTTTCAAGATAAAACTTAAGTCTTGTTCCAGTGTAAAGTCTGTATTAACACGAGTTGTAGTAACGGTCTCACTACCTGCCGTAGCCAAATTCTGAACAGAGTTTGGCGCACCTTGAGTATCCGAAGGGTAATAGCCCCAAGATCCATCAGAGTAACGAGGCAAATAGACATCGTGAGGAGCACTATAGGCAGCTTGCCATAATTGGGTCTCGCCCCAACCAGTCACCTGCCAAGGACGCTGCCTCGCTCCATAGGAACCAAACAGGTTCATCTTCAGCTTGGTCGTCTTGGTCAACTTGAAGTCAAGGTTACTACGTGTATTCACACGGTTGAAGCCATATCCACCCTTATAACCACGGTTATTGTCCCAATGACGGAACATATCACCTTCATGAAGAAAGTCAACAGCTGCAAAATAAGTCACAAACTTTGTACCACCAGAAATATTGACGTGAGGATTGTAAGCATAACCTGTATTTCGGAATAGTTCCTTTTGCCAATCTACATTAGGATAACGTTCGTACTCATCGCCAGGGTTACGATATTTCTCAATAATTTCCGCAGGAGTAATCTTATCCCAAGATTCTGGGGTCAAGCCTAATTCGTGCTCAATCGCTTGATTACGAACATAGAGTGCATCTGCACTACCCAAAGAACCTGGAAGCTGGGAAACTTTCTTCATCGTCATGTTGACACCAGCCTCAATATGAGCAGGGCCTTCCTGACCACGTTTTGTCGTAATCAAGATAACGCCATTAGCACCCTTTACACCATATACAGCTGTAGCTGAAGCATCCTTCAACACCGAGATAGACTGTACAGAACTAATATCTATGCTTGCCATTGGACGTTCCACGCCATCAACGAGGACTAGAGGGTCACTGTTGTTCCAAGAACTGATACCACGAATCACAATCTTTGGGTCTTCCTCACCAGGAGTACCCGTAGATGACATGGTGATGACACCAGGCAAGTTACCTGTCAAAGCAGCACCAATACTGCTTACACCACCGGCACGTTCAAGGGTTTTGCCCGAGGTCTGGGTGATGGATCCGACAATCGAAGCCTTCTTCTGCTGGCCGTAACCAACGACAAC
Organism: bacterium UBA4637; assembly: GCA_002405875.1. Next base: position 33,730 of record DHMR01000024.1, on the reverse strand, counting down.
GACCTCTCCGATGGCATTATCGTCTTCCAGGGTGAGCTTGAATTCTCTCTTCTTGCCCACCTTCACTTCCTTGGTCTTCATACCCACGTATGTGAATACGAGGGTGGAGTTCTCGGAAGGCACATCGATGGAGAAATTACCATCAAAGTCGGATACGGCACCGACAGAGGCATTTCCCTTTACTTTAACAGTTGCACCTATCAGAGGTTCACCTGTTCCGTCAACAAGATTACCCTTGATATGAATCTTCTGGGCTTGAGCATTCAAGCTGCAGAAAGCTCCTATCAAGCATAAGGCTGCTGTCCGTTTCATTGTTAACACTTGTTCAATCATGTTCTATTCATTTTTGATTTATGTTTTTATTATCTTGGTGTTACTTTTTGCCAATACTTTAGGATTGACGGCTGCAAAAGTACCTATTTTACTTGGATTTTCCTTTGCGCAATGTAACAGATACTTTATTTTCCCGAATAAACTTTGCGAGAACGAGCTTTTCCATTGCTTAACACTTCTTTAATAATATAAACACCTCCCTGAGGCTTTTCTATTCGTTTTCCCTCTATATTATAATAATAGGTGTAAAGCGGAGATGCTTGGGTCTCGGTATGTCTAATTCCCGTTGTCGTTTGTTTCAGATACCATTCCTTGTACCAGTTCATGCAGGCATAGCCACAGCACTCCTCGAAGAGATTGTATTTCTTGGCATTTTGCAAACCGGGCTGATATTTGCCCGATTTCAGATACTCCTCGATGTCGATGTATTCCTGGCTGTGGGTCAAAGTCATTCCGATGTTACCATAGTAATCGTGAACGGCTTTCCAGGCGTTTCCCCATTTGGAGGTGGAAGCGGTAGCCCATGTACCGAGGTTAGGTTGTGTCCATTGTCCCCACTCATTGTAATGTCCTTCGCTGGCACGGTCGGGATCCTCGGGACTCCAGTCTATCTCCGTCACCATGATAGGATTGGTCTCTACCACGGGCACCTGGTTCTTGAAATTCTTGATAAAGGTGTCGTGGTCGCAATTGCTGTCGCTCATGCCTCCGTACCAACCAGAATATACATGCACGGCGTAACCGAAGTTTTTCTCGCTATCAGTTATTGGATGGGTGGCATAATCGGTATAGTTGCTTTGATAACCTGTGCCTGGCACCCAGATGATGCCCTTGAATCCTGTGGCACGAATCTCATCCACCACTGGCTGGAAGAAATCGTGCAAGGCTTGGTTGGAAGCTTGACCATTCGCCAGCGAGACATGGATGGGCTCATTGGCTAGTTCGATGGATACCTGTCCCGAATGCTCCTGGATAAAAGGTTTGGAGGCGAAGAGCTTCCAGACGGTCTTCAGATAGTTTTGATAATCGTCGCCCACCTTCAACTCTTGCGGGCAAACACCAGGAGGACGAACGATGACATAAAGTCCGTGATACAAGGCTCTCTCCACGAGCTTGAGATAAAGCTTATCCAAAAACACCTTGTATCGGGTCTCGGAAAATGCAGATATGTCGTTCTCACCCGTAGATTTCTTGTCGGGGTCGTTGGTCCAGCAAGGATCCATGTGCAGACGGAAGACGGTGCAATAGGCACCCTGCGACTTGTCTGTAATGCCGGCAAACAGTTTGTCGAAATACTCCAAACATGGTTTTATATCCTCCGTGCCATAGCCTGGTTTCCATTGTTGCCACAGCCAATTGTTGAAATAGCGATTGGGGGTATCCATCACGCCATGCAGGACAACGGTGTTGCCGTTGACATCCACCAAATTCTTACCCTGCACATGCAGGTCTGGAAGATTGTCGGCGGCATGAGTTGCCAGAGACAGGAGCCCGACAACGAGCGAAATCATAAGTTTCTTCTTATTCATTGTTATATATGTTTTTAGATTTTACCTCAAAAAGTTCTTTCTCTCTGTATCCGTCAACTTTCTCTTCACCTTGAAAAACGTAGAATGGCGCGTATCCCTACGCACCATTCCAGAAAACCAATTAATCATGATTCCTTAAAAAAATCACAATTTCCTAACTCAGATGTTTCTGAATTTTACCTTAAACCTATTTTTATAAACCAAATTAAACCTAAATTATAAACCTAATTAAACCTAACTAACCTATCTGTACAAAACTATTAAAATTTCTGATGCAAAGATACATTGCTTTCACCAAACATACTTTGTTATAAGTAACCAATACTTTACATACCCTTACTTGATGTAACAAACTCTTTGCAACAAGTAACAAATGTTAAGAAAATAACCTTTGTGATAGAAAAAAGACCAGAAAAAGGATGGATTATGCAACTTTTTTCTTACTTTTGCATGCAGAATACAAACATAACAATTTAAACCGACATGATGAAAAAACCAAGAATCATGATAAAAACGAAAAAATCATGCATCCTCTGCCTGTTGCTCCTATGTCTTTTCATACAAGACGCGATGGCGCAAAGAGGCAAACTTTTCAACACCGACAACCAGTTGTCGAGCAACCTCGTAACGCAGGTTTACCAAGACACGAATGGCTTCATCTGGATAGCCACTCGCAATGGCCTGAACGTATACGACGGCTACCACTTTGCCGTGAAGAAGAAGGACGAGAGCAACAAGCTTTCGCTCAACACCAACTATATCAATTGCATCACCCAAGATGCATACGGATACCTACTGCTAGGAACCAACAAAGGTTTGTTGCTCCACGACGGACAGAAGTTTACCAACATTCCACTCATCGATTCCAAGGGCAACACAGCCATCACCTACGTTACTAGCATCTGCAGGTTACGCAATGGCAATGTGCTCATCAGCACATCGGGGCACGGAATCTATCTGATGAAGAAAGGGGAGCATACCTGTAAGCTCATAAAAGACACCGATAACAAACTGAAATACTCTGCGCGCGTGATGGAAGACCGCCTTGGCAACGTGTGGATTATCACGGAAGACGGCAAACTATTCTGGATGGGCAAGAACGGCAAGCTATCCACCCACCTTGCCGGCACCAGCGGTTTGATGGCGCAAGAAATAAAGGAAGACGGCAAGGGCAACCTTTACCTCGCCACTAAGAACCAGGGCGTTTACAAGAAGACCGCCGGCTCTACCGTGTTCACCCGCATCAGCAGCATCGGCAACCTCACTATACAAACCATCTATGTGAGCAAGAGTGGCAAATTGTTCATCGGATGCGACGGCGAGGGCATCGTCCTCTACGACCCTGCCACAGGCGCAGTCATCGACAACCCATTCTTCAGCGCGCAAATCAACCTGAGCAGAAGTAAGATACAAAACATCATAGAAGACTCGCAGGGCAACATCTGGTTCAGTATGTTGCAGAAGGGCGTGTTCATGCAGCCACAGGGAATGTACGATTTCGGCTACATGGGCTTCCGACTCGGCAACCGCAACATCATCGGCGACAACTGCGTAACCAGCGTGATGCTCGACAACAGCAACAATCTCTGGGTGGGAACCGACAAGGACGGACTCTACAAGCTGAACCAAAACGGAAGCGAATTGCAAGCCCACTACATGGACAACAGCGCCATCCTCGCCATCTGCCAAGATCTTGACGGGCGCATCTGGGTGGGAACCTATGCCGACGGCGTTGGCATCTTGGATGCAAGCGGAAATTTCCACCGCATCAACATCAATGAATTGGGCAACAAGGGCGTGTTCGACATCAAATGCGACAAGCAAGGCACCATGTGGCTTGCCACCATGGGATGCGGACTGATACGCATTCCGAAATCCGGACAACCTATTATATATAAGATGAAAGACCATGCCGACACCCGGTCTCATGTCAACAGCATTCCCAACGACTATGTTGCCAAGCTGGCTCTCTCGAAAGACCATAGCTGCCTATACCTTGCCACCTCCATCGGACTGGCTTGCTACGACATCAAGCACAACAGCTGGACCTCCGCACTGGGCGGCGTGAACTGCCTGAACCGCAACAGCTTCTCCCACTGCGTCTTTGTAGACAGCAAAGGTCACATTTGGTATGGCACCGAAGATGGAGCCTACGTATACAAATGGGGGGGTAAACTCCTGAAGCATTACACCACCAAAGACGGACTGAGCGAGAACAGTATCTCTTGCTTCATCGAAGACTATAAGGGCAGAATATGGATAGGTACAACCAGTGGTCTGAACAAGCTGGATGCTGCCAAGAAGAGCATCACCAAGTTTTATGTAGAGAATGGCGTGCAGAGCAACGAGTTCTCCGACGGAGCAGCCTGTGCCTCTGCAGACAAGCGCATCATCATCATGGGCGGCACGGGTGGCTTCAACTGCTTCGACGCCGCCAAGGTGAAGCAACATCCTTGGAACGCCACCGTCAAGCTGTCGGGTTTCATCGTGGGCAACAAGAGCCTGACACCGGGAATGGAATCTGGATTCTACACCATCACCGAGAAGGGAGCCTACAACAGCGAGGTGTTCAATCTCTCGAACGACGACAACACCTTCACCCTGCAACTCTCCACCCTCACCTACAGCAACGTAGAACAGATAAGCTACGCCTACAGCATCAACGACGAGGAGTGGCACACGGTGCAGCAAGGTTCCAACGAGGTTTCGTTCTCCCACATGCCTGCGGGCAAATACAAGTTTCGCATCAAGGCCATCTGCAATGGTTACGAGACCCCAGTCAAGGAGTTCACCATCATCATCCATCCTGCATGGTACGCCAGCATCTGGGCAAGACTCGCATATCTTCTCGTGCTCATCTCGCTCTGCATGCTCTACATACAGCACCGCAAGCGCAAGGAGGAAGACCGCCTGCTGCTGCAGAAACACATCCACGCCGAGGAGATGGGCGAGGCGAAGCTGAAATTCTTCATGAACATCAGCCACGAGATTCGCACGCCTTTGACCCTCATCCTCACCCCATTGCTCAGCCTCATCAAGGAAGACAAGGACACCCACCGACAGGGCATCTACGACATGATGCGCAAGAACTCGGAGCGCATCCTGCACCTCATCAACCAGATGATGGACCTGCGAAAGATAGACAAGGGCCAGATGGTGATGCACATGAGCGAGACCGACATGGTGGCGTTTATCAACGACGAATACAAGCTCTTCGAGCAACAAGCCCAGGCAAAGAGCATCCATTTCAGCTTTGAGCATGCCGACGAGAGTCTGCCTGTATGGATAGACCGCGACAACTTCGACAAGGTGCTCATGAACGTGCTCTCCAACGCCTTCAAGTTTACTCCTGCCGGCGGCAAGGTGAGCATCATCCTGAGTCATTCGCCACACCATGCCCGCATCGCCATCAAGGACAGCGGCAAGGGCATCGACGAAGACAAGCTGGAGACCATCTTCCAGCGATTCTATCAGAGTGCGACCAGTGCCAACGACCGCAACGTGGGAACCGGCATCGGTCTCGACCTCACCCGCTCGCTCGTAGAATTGCACTACGGCACCATCACCGCTGCCAACAACAAGACGCAGGACGACCCCGACTGGAAGACGGGCAGCGTATTCCTCATCACCCTACCACTGGGCAAGGACCATCTCAAGCCAGAGGAAATCATGGAGCCTAAACCAGAGGGGCAAGAAGAAGAGGACATCCTGGAATTGAACGAAGAGGACAATGCCGAGGAAGAAGCCACACCACAAGAGGCTGAGATAGAAACCGCTCCTAGCTACGATGGGAAGAAGAGCACAATAGCCCTCGTGGAAGACGACGACGCCATCCTCGAATATCTAAGCAACCAGCTGCAAGATATGTTCAAGATTCAGACCTACCACAACGGCAAGGAGGCGCTGCCAGAAATCACGAAGCGGCACCCAGACCTCGTCATCTCAGACATCATGATGCCGGAGATGGACGGTACCACCCTGTGCACCAAGCTGAAGAGCAACGTGAACACCAACCACATACCGGTGATTTTGCTCACAGCCATGAGCCGGGAGGAAGACCAACTTACAGGATTGCAGACGGGCGCAGACGCTTACATCGTGAAGCCATTCAACATGGACATCTTGCGCCGCACCATCATCAACCTGCTCAATGTGCGTCGCACCCTGCGCAACAAGTTCACGGGCAGCGAAAGCCAGGAAGACAAGATGAAACACATAGAGATGGTTTCTCCTGACGACCAACTGATGCAACAGGTGATGAAAGTCATCAACGACAACATCACCAACGAAGACTTGAGCGTGGACATGCTGGCCAAGCAAGTGGGCATCAGCCGTGTACACCTGCACCGCAAGATGAAGGAGCTCACCAACCAGACCCCTCACACCTTCGTACGCAACTTGCGCCTACAGATGGCAGCCAAGTTGCTGAGGGAGTCGAAGCAATCGGTAACCGACGTGATGTACTCATGCGGATTCTCCAACCCGGCAAGCTTCAGCACGATGTTCAAGAACATGTTTGGTGCATCGCCACGCGACTATATGAACGAGCAGCGTAACAAGCAATAAGTTCTCGTTCAGATAGGGCTTGGACGAAAACAAAGTATTTGTAACAAATAGAAACTGAAATGATACGCGACACAAAATGTTGGTAACATTTCAGGGGGATACATATCGAGAGAAAGCGGTAACTTTGCAGCGCAAAAATAACAAACTCATTAACAACATGAAGAATTTAGCAATCTTATCGCTTTCGCTCGCTCTCTGTTCCACCGCTCAGGCACAGACCGCCGAGTTCGACTATTTCAAGTATTCGGGCAACGACGCACGTTTCAATGTGCCTATCGACAAGACCCACCAGTACTACAACCCTATCCTGGCTGGTTTCTACCCAGACCCTAGCGTTTGTCGTGTGGGCGACACCTATTACTTGGTGAATTCATCCTTCACCTTCTTCCCTGGCGTGCCTCTCTCCACGAGCAAGGACTTGGTGAACTGGACTCCAACTGGTCATGTGCTCACCCGCGAATCGCAAGTACCTCTGAAGGGACAGCATGTATCGGGCGGCATCTTCGCACCAGCCATCAGTTACAATAAGAAGAACAAGACCTTCTATATGATTACCACCAACGTAGGGGCTGGCAACTTCTTCGTGAAGAGCAAAGACCCTAAGAAGGGATGGAGCGAACCTATCTACTTGCCAAAGATAGATGGTATCGACCCAAGCTTCTTCTTCGACGACAACGGCAAGGGTTACATCGTACACAACGGTCCGGTGGTTGGCGGCGCCGACTACGAAGGACAGCGCTCTATCCGCTGCTTCGAGTTCGACGTGAAGGGCGACTCCATCAAGGGTAACTTCAAGGAGATTCTCCGTGGTGGAACCCACGTGGAGGCAAAGCCTATCTGGATTGAGGGACCACACCTCTTCAAGAAGGGCAAGTTCTACTACTTGATGTGCGCCGAAGGCGGAACAGGCGGATGGCACAGCGAGGTGATTCTCCGTGCCAAGAACCCGATGGGGCCATGGGAGGAGAATCCTAACAACCCTATCCTCACCCAGCGCACCGGTCTCGACCCTAACCGCAAGGACCCTGTTTCCTCTGCCGGCCACGCCGACATAGTAGAGGATGGCAAGGGCAACTGGTGGGCTGTGTTCCTGGCTTGCCGTCCATACGAGGAGGATATGTACAATACCGGCCGTGACACCTATCTGTTGCCAGTGACTTGGAAGGATGGATGGCCAGAGATTCTGAAGAAGAATACGCCGATCTCTACAGTAGGTGAAAAGGCAGGATTGAAACCTGCGGAGAAGAACGAATTCTCTGGCAACTTCAGCTATACCGATAACTTCGAGACGAATTGCAACAAGGCTGGCTTGAAAGACTTGAACCCACGCTGGATGTTCCTCCGTGACTTCAAGGACTGCTACAAGGTTGCCGACAACAAGCTTACGATGAACCTCTTGCCGGGCAATATCTACAAGCGTGAGCCTATGTCTGCCATCTGGGCTCGCCAGCAGCACGGCACATTCAGCGCCGAGACTGAAATCAACTTCACGCCTCGCAACGACAAGGAAATCGCCGGTTTGGCTCTTCTCCAGAAGGAAGACCACAACTTTGTATTGGGCAAGACCATGAAGAAAGGTCAGCTCCTCGTCACCTTGACCCGTGCGGAGAAAAACAATGTGCAGATAGCCTCAGCACCTATCAAGGCTGGTAAACTTCGCCTCAAGGTAGAAGGACATGATAGATATTACGACTTCTACTATGCCGAGGAAGGAGGCGACTGGCAGTTGCTCGCCAAGGGTGTGGACGCCAGCAACCTGAGTACACAGAAGAGCGGTGGTTTCATCGGTGCTTGCATCGGTCTATACGCTAGCTCCAACAAGGAATAAAACCAAAAAGGCTC
>DHMR01000024.1:0-25397 GCA_002405875.1 bacterium UBA4637 | reverse complement strand
GAGCCTTTTTGGTTTTATTCCTTATAACTTATACACATAAAGAGATTACTTATTCTTCACGATGTCCAAGGTCATCTTGCCTACCCAGATGGCACTCTTGCCATTTTGGTCAACAGGAACCTCCTTGCCATCGAGATTTTTCAAGTATCTTAGGTTCTTGAAGTAAGTGTGGCTATGACCGCCGAGCACCAAGTCGATGTATCGGGTGCCAGGCACCAGTTCGGTGTCGTCTATCCCATCTATGTTCCATCCCAGGTGAGAGAGACAGATGATAACGTCGCACTTCTTTTTCTTCTTCAAGAACTCAGCCATCTCCTCGCCCTTCTGCACAGGGTCGAGATACTTGATAGGTCCATAGTTGGCCTCGCTCACCAAGCCCTTGAGCTCAGGGCAAAGACCAAAGACGCCAATCTTCAAGCCCTGGCGATGCAAGATGACGTATGGCTTCACGACATCCACCAAAGGAGTACCCGTGAAATCGTAGTTGCTGCAAACTATCGGGAACTTCGCCATCTTGAAGAGGCGCACCATGTTGTCGATGCCAAAATCAAACTCATGGTTGCCGATGGTGGCAGCATCATATTTCATCTCGTTCATGAGTCCTACCTCCACATCGCCCTTGAAGAGCGAATAGTAAGGCGAGCCCTGCGAGAAATCGCCGCTGTCGAAGAGCAACAAGTCGGGATTAGCCATGCGCTCCTGCTTAACCATCGCCACACGGCGAAGATAGCCACCACGATTCGCCATCGCCGTATCGGCGAGGTTTGGGTTGATAGGCATCACGCACGAATGGGTGTCATTGGTATGGAGCACCACCAACTTTTTCTGCGCCATCACATTCATGGCACAGAAACACATCATTATATATACTACTAATTTCTTCATAAATCAATCTGTTTTCTTATTCTACCACGCAGCGGCCTTCAATCTTCGAACTTACAGTTTCTCCTTGCTTCGCCTTCTCACGGAAATAGTCCATGATGATGTAGCGCACGTTATTCTCCTTAGCCTTCGGAGAAACCACATCGGTGCCACTCTTGAAAGCCACCATCTGGTCGTTGCCCTCGGCAAGGTAGTCGAGCGTGGCGATGCGATATTTCTTGGCTGGGTCTACTGGCTCACCATTCAAGGTAACGCTCTTGAGATGGCCATCCTTGGTGATGACCAGGCGCACGGCGTGGCTGAGTCCCTCTCCCCCACGATGCGCTATCTGCTGGAAGAGCTCCAGCACCTTGTCGCCCGTAAGCGTAAGGAAGCAAATCTTGTTCTCGAAAGGCGCAATCTCGTTCACATCACCCACAGTCACGTTTCCCTTGGCGAGGTTGGCACGGATGCCACCCATGTTGTAGACCGCGAAGACCGGCTGCTCGTTGAAAGCCTTGCCACCCCATACGAGGATGTCGCAGAGCAGATTGCTGAGTTCGCTCTCCGGGCGATGGCGAGTCATGTCGTGAGCGATGGTGCCCACCACAGGTCCCATGATGCTATCCACCTTACTCTTATATGGAGCGATAAACTTGGCAGCCTCCTCATCAGGCTCCGCATCCCAACGCTGGTCGATGAGGATGCGAGTGCGCTCCACCTTCGCCACCTTATATTTCTGGGCAAAGGCCGGGCTTGCCATCAGCATTATCATCGCCGATGCAAGCACCATCTTCATACTAGTCTTTTTCTTCATACTTATCATTACTTCATGCTTTGAATTATTCCTTCATGTTTTGGAATGCAAAAGTACAAAATAAATCTGTGAAATCCGTGAAATCTGTGGGAAAAGACAGTTACAAGGAAGAAAAAGAGTTAAATCTGTGAGAAAAAGGAAAGAAACTGACTGAAAATTTGCGAGATACAAGAAAAAGTCGTAACTTTGCACCCGCTTTTCGGCGTAACCGCTGTTGTCTGGGCAGAAGTGTTGCTCGTCCATGTTGCGCAGGAACGACAAACAATTTTTAATTTTATACAAAAAATGGATTTGATTAAAGTTGCTGAAGAAGCATTTGCAACCGGCAAGAAGTTCCCTGAGTTCAAGGCAGGTGACACTATCACAGTCGCTTACAAAATCGTCGAGGGTACTAAGGAGCGTATCCAGCTCTATCGTGGTGTAGTCATCAAGATCTCTGGTCACGGTGACAAGAAGCGTTTCACAGTTCGCAAGATGTCTGGTACTGTAGGTGTAGAGCGTATCTTCCCTATCGAGTCACCAGCTATCGACTCTATCGAGGTGAACAAGCATGGTAAGGTACGTCGCGCTAAGTTGTATTACTTGCGTAACCTTACAGGTAAGAAGGCTCGTATCGCTGAGAAGAAGACTGTAGCTAAGGGCGCAGAGTAATTTCTTAGGAAACCTGTTTAAGATTAGAAAAAATAAAGGGGAACTGGTCATCACGACTTGTTCCCCTTTTTAACTACCTTAAAACCTTTTGAATGATACTAACTATCATCAATCATAAAAAAATCAAAATCATTTCTCGCCCGTACTATAGTTTACGAGTCCATCTTCCGTGCCGTGCAAGGCACCTTGGAAATCGTCCCAGCTTTGGAAGCCAGCCAGCAGGGCCAGTCGATCCAGTGTTTGGCGAGAAGGCTTTTCCTTTCCTTTCAGCACGTCCCACATCTTGTGCAACACGTGTGCCTTGCCGAGTTTTTTTTCAAGCGCTTCGGCAAGCAATTTCAAATCCTGTTTCATAACAATTTACCCTAACGTAATTATCTCTATACCTTTCTCAATCTTTCGGCAGCAAAAGTACACAAAAAGAATGAAAGTGAATAATGTTTTCTCAATTATTTTTGTTTATACCATAAAAAAGTTGTATTTTTGCAGCAATATTCTAAATAAGTCTTAGAAATATGAAAGAATTAGCACTAAAGTACGGATGTAATCCAAACCAGAAACCTTCTCGCATCTACATGGATGACGGAAGAGATCTGCCTATCGAAGTAATCAACGGTCGTCCTGGCTACATCAATTTCCTCGACGCCTTCAACTCTTGGCAATTGGTCAAGGAGCTCAAGGCTGCCACAGGAATGCCTGCCGCCGCTAGTTTCAAACACGTTTCTCCTGCCGGAGCTGCCATCGGCTTGCCATTGAGCGACACGCTGAAGAAAATTTACTTCGTCGACGACGTGAACTTCGAACTTTCCCCATTGGCTTGTGCCTATGCTCGTGCACGTGGTGCCGACCGCATGTGCTCTTACGGCGATTTCGTAGCCCTGAGCGACGTATGCGACGAGCCTACGGCCCTCCTCATCAAGCGTGAGGTGAGCGATGGTGTCATCGCCCCTGGCTTCACCCCCGAGGCCATAGAGATTTTGAAGGCCAAGCGCAAGGGCACTTACTGCGTCATCAAGATTGACCCAGACTATGTGCCTGCTCCTATCGAGCACAAGCAGGTGTTTGGAGTAACATTCGAACAGGGACGCAACGAGGTGAAACTCGACGACCCAGCTCTCTTCGAGGACATCCCAACAAAGAACAAGACTTTCTCTGCCGAGGCTAAGCGCGACCTCATCATCTCGCTCATCACCCTGAAGTATACGCAGAGCAACTCTGTATGCTATGTGAAGGATGGTCAGGCCATCGGTATCGGTGCCGGACAGCAGAGCCGTATCCACTGTACTCGCTTGGCTGGCAACAAGGCAGACGAGTGGTGGTTGCGCCAGTGCCCTAAGGTGATGAACTTGCCTTTCAAGGAGAAGATTCGCCGTGCCGACCGCGACAACACCATCAACGTATACATCTCCGACGAGTGGGAGGATGTTCTCCAGGATGGCGTATGGGAGCAGTTCTTCACAGAGAAGCCAGAGCCTTTGACACGTGAGGAGAAGAAGGCGTGGATTGCGAAGAACACAGGCGTGGCTCTCGGTAGCGATGCATTCTTCCCATTCGGCGACAACATCGAGCGTGCCCACAAGAGCGGCGTGCAGTATATCGCAGAGGCTGGCGGTTCTATCCGTGACGACAATGTGATCGAGACTTGCGACAAATACGGCATTGCCATGGCGTTCACTCACGTACGTTTGTTCCACCACTAATTTTAAGTGATAAATATATGAGCGATATTGACGATATTATCATGGGCGGCATGGTGTTCAAGGGCGGCGGAGGTCCGAAGAAGGACAACGACGACAAGGTGAAAACCAAGGCCAAGAAGAAAAAGTATATTACAGGGGCGCATGGCAGCGGCTCTGCCCGCCAAAAGGCGAAATATCGCCAGCAACGCGCCAACCGTAAGAGTCAGAAAAGATAAGCGACGGATTTCCGTTTTCTACTTCACACTACACCAATCTTGCATAACTCGCTGATGTTCAGCAGAATAAAAGGGTGTAGTGTGACAACTGACACTACACCAACACTACACCACACTACACCCCCCCGCTGGAGAAGAGAAAAGGTGAAGTGTGGTGTAGTGTGAGTGAAGTGTGAACACCGACATTACACCCACAGAACAACTTTATATTCAGCGAATTACAGCAATTTGGTGTAGTGTGTAGTACTTTTGCCAATTCTATTCTCTACAATTACCCCTTTCAAGATTTTCTCCGCGATGAAAATATAACTGCCTAGCTAGGGCAAAAAACTGCCATAGCCGAGGCAATCTACTGCCACAGTATGGCAGTAAACCGCCCAAGGCTCCGCAGCATTCGATTTATCCCCTAGTTTTTTAACAAAAGCCCTAGTTCTTGACGCTCTTCACGCCCTTGCCCTTGGTAAGGTGTAGCGTGACCGCCTTGAGCTTATGCCCACTGTGGTCGAAGACGATGGCAGGGTCTATTCGGCGACCACCGAAACTTATCTCGAAATGAAGATGCTCGGTAGTGGCACGCCCCGTGCGCCCCGTCAAACCAATTACTTCGCCAGCCTTCACCTTCTGTCCCACCTTCACCTTGTTCTTGCTTTGGTGGCTATAGAGGGTCTCGAAACCATAGGCATGTTTGATGCGGATGCAGTTGCCGTAGCCATAGAAGGGACCAGAGGCAACCACCGTGCCGTCGAAGGCAGCCACTATTTCGTCGTTAGGACAAGTCTTGAGGTCTACTCCGGAATGGCGGCGCTTGCCTCCGTAAGGACTGATGACACGAGCACCAGGCAAAGGATAAGCCCACGCCTTCTCCTCCATTTTCTCCAAATCAAGCTCGAAGGTGTTGGTGATAGTGAAAGGATCGTTCACCTCGTCGGGGTCGAGCGTCAAGCCACGGGCGGCTTTCTTGCCGCCATTCTTAGTGCTGTTGCCTTTCTCGATGGCATCCCTGCCGGCGGAAGAATCCTTGCCGCCTACGACAGAGGCGATGACACGTGAGCCCGACTTACGAAACTGCACCGTCTGGCGGCGCAACTTATGGCTCTTCAACTCGATGAAAGTCTCGGGGTTCAATCTACCACCGTTCACCATGATGGAGAAGTCGCAATAGGTCTCTCCATCCTTGGTGCCCACAATGGCGATAGTCTGCCCAGCCTCCACATGCGCTCCCACCTTCACCAGGTTTTCCGCATTGTTGGCGTAGACCGTCTCCAGTCCGTTGTCGTGGCGCACTACGATGACGTTGCCCATCGACTCGGTCTTGCGAGCCAAGCGCACATAACCATCAAACATCGCCTTCACCGCATCGCCCTTCGAGGTAGAGATGCGCATCACGCTGTTACCATTAACCAAGGCAGCCTTGCCCACAGGAAGCGGGAAGGAATATTCCGAACCACGGAATATCTCAAAGTCGACGTTGAAGGCTTGACTCTGGGCAAAGAGCCCTGGGGTAGCGATGCTCACCTGCTGCTGTTCGGCGGTGGTAAAGACATTCTTGGCAGGCATGAAGCTGGAGAGCGACAGGAACATCACTCCCGATGCAGCTAGCAAGCCTAAGCCATGCTTAATCATTTTACTTTTCATGTTTACCTTATTTATATATAAAGACAAACATCCATTTCTTCCTCTCCCAAAGTACTTAGAAAAGAAAGAAATGGATGTTATCCCTTATTTATTATCAATACGCTTTATTATTTCTCCATCAAGATGGCTGTATAGATGCGCCCGCTCTCCGTGCCCAGCTTGCGAGCCGAGAAGAACTCATCGCTGTGGGCGTAAGTGCAGATGCCACAATCCTGGATGTTAGCCTCCGGCACACCGCAATGTATCAAGATTTGCTTGTTGCAGAGCGGCAGGTTGATGTGCCACTTGAGCGGTTGCTCGATGTTGCCAGCCTCAGCCATGCGGTCTCTCTCGGCGGCCGAAACATGGAAGGCGGCGTTAGGGCGTTGCTCGGCAATCTCGCCCATAGGGAAGGCTGCCTGCTCGAAAGCCTCGTAAACCTCGTCGCCCACCTCGAAGTTGTCGAGCGAGATGCCTGGGCCTATCACTGCCTTCAACTTCTTCGGGGCGGACTGATAGGCGAAAGCCATCTCCTGCAGGGTCTTGTGTACAATGCGCGCCAAGGTGCCTCTCCATCCGGCATGGATGGCTGCCACGGCATGATGCTCCTCATCATAGAGAAGGATTGGGATGCAGTCGGCTGTGGATACTCCCACGCAAACACCCGTCTGGTCGGTCATCACGGCATCCACCCCTTCGAGCACCATCTTGCGGATGTTCTCAGGCATACTGAGATACTCGGCGGCAATCTGTCGCACCTCCACCCCATGCACCTGATGAGGCATGATGATGCGGTCGGTAGCGATGCCAAGTTCATCCGCCAACAACTTGCGGTTCCGAGCGATGTTCTCAGGCTCGTCGCCACAATACTCATTGATATTGAATTCGCCATAGTTGCCCGTGCTCACGCCACCCTTGCGAGTGGTGGAGAAAGCCTTGACACCAGCGGCTATATGATATTCTTTCAACATAAAACAGAATTTTCTTATCTAAAAAATCCGTGAGATCTGTGAGATCCATGTGCGAAATTACTCGTATTCGAAGTCATCGAGGTCGTCTACATCCTCGATTTCATCATCGTCGATGTATTCCACCACGTCCTCGCCTTCTGCCTCCATCTCCTTCTGGAATCGAGACATATCCTTGTCGCGATGCACGAGGGTATCCTCGGAGGTAATCTCCTGGAGCTTGTTGCTCTCCGAGTTGAGTTCCTTCCAAAGCACATCTTTCAACTCCTGGATGCCCTGACCGGTAACGGAAGAAATGAACACCACAGGGAGATCGGTAGGCAAGGTTTCCTTGAGCATCTCGATGAGTTCGTCATCAAGCAAGTCGCACTTGGTGATGGCGAGCACACGATGCTTGTCGAGCATCTCTGGGTTGAAGTTCTTGAGCTCACCCAGCAATACCTCATACTCCTTCTTGATGTCGTCGGTGTCGCCTGGCACCATGAACAGCAAGAGCGAGTTGCGCTCGATGTGGCGCAGGAATCGCAAGCCCAAACCTTTTCCTTCGCTCGCGCCCTCGATGATACCCGGGATGTCGGCCATGACAAAGCTCTGGTGGTCGCGGTAATCCACGATGCCCAGTGATGGTTCGAGCGTAGTAAACGGATAATTGGCTATCTTCGGACGGGCACTCGACACGGCGCTCAGCAAGGTAGACTTGCCGGCGTTAGGGAAGCCCACAAGACCCACATCGGCCAAGAGCTTCAGCTCCATGATGATGGTCATCTCCTGCATAGGCTCGCCAGGCTGCGCATAGCGAGGAGCCTGGTTGGTGGAGGTACGGAACTGGAAATTGCCCAGTCCACCACGACCACCCTTGAGGAGCAGCACTTCCTGCCCGTCGTATGTCACATCACATACATACTTGCCCGTCTCGGCATTATACACCACGGTTCCGCAAGGCACGTCGATGTAGATGTCCTTGCCGTCAGTGCCGTGGCACTTGTCGCGCCCACCGTTTCCACCATGCTCGGCGAAGAAGTGGCGCTGATATTTGAGGTGCAGCAACGTCCAGTAGTTGTGGTTGCCGCGCAGATAGATGCTTCCTCCACGTCCGCCGTCGCCACCGTCAGGACCGCCATTCGGTTGGTACTTCACGTGGCGCAGGTGCATGGAGCCCTTGCCACCCTTACCAGAGCGGCATTGTATCTTTACGTAGTCTACGAAATTGGATTCAGCCATATTATGTTTTTTAAATAAATCTTCCCCGCAGTTGCGGGGAAGACCATTGCATATAAAAAATTAGAGATTGTCGATTACATCACAAACACGAGCGAAGATCTCATCTACAGTGCCGAGACCCTCGATGTGGTGGTGGATGCCCTCCTTCTCATACCAGTCGATGAGAGGAGCTGTCTGTGTATGATATACGTTGAGACGCTTCTTGATGGTCTCCTCGTTGTCGTCAGAGCGACCGCTCTCCTTACCACGGTTGATAAGGCGCTTCATCAACTCATCCTCTGGCACGGCGAGCTCGATCATGGCAGCTACCTTGTGGCCACGCTCAGCAAGCATCTTCTTGAGAGCCTCAGCCTGTGGAGTGGTACGTGGGAAACCGTCGAAGATAACACCTGCGTGCTCCTTGCCGAAGCTATCGTATACGCTAGCGAGGATGTCGATCATCAACTCGTCTGGAATCAACTGACCATTGTCGATATAACCCTTGGCTGTCTTGCCAAGCTCTGTACCATTCTTGATTTCGTTACGAAGAACGTCACCTGTAGAAATGTGACCGAGACCATACTTCTCAATCAACTTGTCGCTCTGTGTGCCCTTACCTGCACCTGGAGCGCCGAAAATTACGATATTTTTCATCTTTCTTTATTATATATTATAATATGTTATTCCACAATCGTGTAGATGTCTCGAAGGTTGCGACCTTCCTGGTCATAGTCGAGGCCATAACCCACGATGAAGTCGTTAGGGATTTCCATGACAGCATAGTTGATGTCGAGGTCCACCTTCAAGTTGCCCGGCTTGACGAGAAGCGAACAGATCTCGATAGAAGCAGGATTGTACTTCTTCAAGTCTTCTATCATGTGCTTCATGGTGAAACCAGAGTCTACGATGTCCTCCACGATGACAACGTGGCGACCTTTCAAGTCGTGGTTCAAGCCCATGAGGGTCTTCATGCTGCCGGTAGAGGAGGTGCCCTCGTAGGAAGCATATTTCACAAACGAGATTTCGCTTGGTATCGTAATCATTCGCATCAAGTCGGCTGCGAAGATGAACGAACCATTCAATACTGCCAAGAACACTGGGGTCTTGCCCTCATAGTCCTTGTTGAGACGGTCGGCTACGACCTGTACCTTCTTCAAGATTTCGGCCTCAGGAATCGAAGTCTTGAAGGTCTTATCCTTGATTTTTACTATACCCATAGTCTACGAAAATAAATATTTTGTGCAAAATTACGAAAAAATCGTGAAACATCGTGCTTTCATACACCTTTTTTTAGTACTTTTGCACTTAGAAGTCTAAATATATCAAGGATTTCAGCAAAAAAACATAGTTTTAACCAATTTCGCATATGAAAATATTCACAAGCGCTCAGATTCATGAGCTCGACAAATACACCATAGAACACGAGCCTATAACCTCGCTCAATCTGATGGAACGAGCTGCCAAAGCTATCACCCGTGCCATCGAGGAGGAATGGTCCAACCGCACTCCCGTAGTGGTTTTCGCAGGACCAGGCAACAATGGCGGCGACGCCTTGGCGGTGGCTCGCATGCTGGGAGAGGACGGCTACCAGGTGAACGTGTTCCTCTTCAACGTGCACAACAAGCTTTCCGCCGACTGTGCCACCAACAAAAAGCGACTCGTCGAGGGTAAACATGCGAAACAATTCACTGAAATCACAGTCAACTTCGACCCTCCACAGCTCAACGCCGACACGTTGGTGGTGGACGGTCTCTTCGGCAGCGGCCTCAACAAGCCTCTGGCAGGGGGATTCGCCGCCATGGTGAAATACATCAACCAAAGCCCAGCCAAGGTAGTGAGCATCGACATCCCGACAGGTCTCATGACCGAGGACAACACCTATAATATCCACGCCAACATCATCCACGCCGACCTTACGCTCACCCTGCAACAGAAGAAGTTGTCGATGTTGATGGCAGACAACCAACAATATCTGGGCCGCCTGAAGGTGCTCGACATTCGCCTCTCGCAAGAATACATCCAGAAGACAGACTGCCGATGCCGCATCCTGGAGGAGAATGACATCCGCCAGTTGATACGCCCTCGCAACGATTTCGCCCACAAGGGCAGCATGGGCAATGCGCTCATCATAGCCGGAAGCTATGGCATGAGCGGTGCCGCCGTGCTCGCCACCAAGGCTTGCCTGAGGAGTGGTGCCGGCAAGGTGACCACCCATACGCCCAAACGAAACTATGAGATTATGCAAATATCCGTGCCCGAAGCTGTGTTGCAAATGGACACGGAGGAAACGATATTCAGCGAACCTGTAGACACGGAATTTTTCGACGCCATGGGAGTAGGTCCCGGATTGGGAACGAGCGAGGCTACAGCCATCGCCCTCATCGCCCAACTGCGCCGAGCCACCTGTCCGGTGGTGATAGATGCCGACGCCATCAACATCCTATCCTCTCATCGAGCATGGATGCAGCAACTGCCCAAGGACATCATCCTCACACCACACCCAAAGGAGTTTGATCGCCTAGCTGGCAACCAAAGCAGCAGTTGCAGCGAGCGTCTGTCGAAAGCCAGCGAACTGGCAGAGCGCCTACAGGCATACATTATACTGAAGGGGCACTACTCTGCCCTCTGTCATCCCGACGGAAAGATTGAGTTTTGCTCCACAGGCAACAGCGGAATGGCTACGGCAGGAAGCGGCGATGTACTCACAGGTATCATCACGGGACTGCTGGCTCGTGGCTACAAGCAAGCCGATGCGTGCCGACTGGGCATGCACTTACATGGCCTGGCAGGC
Source organism: bacterium UBA4637 (assembly GCA_002405875.1). The sequence goes on along the minus strand of DHMR01000024.1, from coordinate 14,580 downwards.
GACCTTGCCATCAAAGACCTGGGCAAGGAGAGCCTCATCGCCGGCGACCTCATCAAATATCTGCCAAAGGCTTTCCTCCGGATGGAGGACTAAGCCTTTGGCTCTGAAAGAAGTTTTTTCCTTATTTATCACATACAGAAAGCATGTTCATTCGTACCAGCATGCTTTCTGGCTGCTATCAGCATCAAAATAAGCAGAATTCCAGGGCGGCTAGGATACACTAGCCGCCTTTTTTGCCTCAAAGAACCGAATCTCCAGCGTTCGCTTCAAGTCTGCTTTTCTATCCATATTCAATTTCTTGCGAATATGGCAACGCTGGCTGGTGACATTCGACTCACTCTTGCCCAATTGGGTACAGACTTCCTTCAGCGTCTTCCCCTGAAGTATGAGCTTGCAAATCTCCTTTTCGCTGTTGGTCAAACCTTCGCAAATATGATCCCATACCACTCTGTCCAGCTCCTCCTTGCGCAGGTGCTCAGAAGCGGTAGAGATAATGTTCTGCCTCAAGTCGGGTTCCAGCCGGGCGATGAGATTGCCGGCCCGGTCGTCGTTCTTGTCCTTCAGATCGGCAAGCATATTGAGCGCTCTCTGTTCGATGCTATTCACACGGTGGGGTTGGCGAAGCCCCTTGGTCACCACCTTCATGTTATATACCGCCACATAGACATTCATGATGAACCCCACGAATATCGCCTTGGCACTGAAAAGAGAAAACAAAACGGGATTATTGGCGAAATAAAAAACAATAACCGGAATCAAGCCCAGGGAAATGGCAAGGGATGTCTTATAAAGCAACTGGCTCAAAGCCGCTATAGACAAGATAAACATGATGAATACATCACCGACAACACTCAGCTCATCTTGCCGGCTACCGAAGAGAACGCTGAACACACTATCCACCGCCAACTTGGAGAAAAACAATAAGTAAAAACACGAGATGCCCTTTACAAACGAGATTTTCCTTGTCCAAATGGCAAACTGCAACCCCGTGAACAAGGCTAGATGCACAAGCGTGAGCGACAATCCCCATGGCTCCTTGAGCCAAAGAAACAAAATAAGATGGTAAGGGATAATCGCCAGTTCACAGAAGGTAAAAAGTAGATAGGCTATCATTCGCCTGCGATCTACTACACCACAATATTGGGGGTAGAAATGCCGTTCTACCTCAAACATCCATTTTACCACAAGACTTCTCAATTCCATTTCCTTTTGATTTAGTTTATTAACGTTTTACTTATACTTTTATTAGTTTGGATAGCAAATATTTGTCATATTGCCACTCAATCCCTTAGGTCGTTTTAGTGGTTGCAAAGATACGACTTAAATGCTAAAATCGTATCAAAATAGTAAAAGAATCGTTCACTTTTAACAACTTTAAGCAAATATCAGTGCTAAAAAATCAAGAAATACAGCATTTTCAGTATTTTTCAGTGTAAGAACAGTTGCAGTATTTCTATCTATTTTATAATTTTGCAGCTGTAAACCAAACGAGGCGATGAAAGTATCGCTGAAAGTAAAGCGGAAGTAAACGGATTCCGCAACGATAAGAGTATAAGTAAGTATAAGTAATAAGTAAAAGGTGATTATTATTAATCACTCAAATCATTTAAAAATTGTTTTAATAATTTGAGGTATGAAGAAAAGGATTTTCACTGTGCTTTTGGCGGGTAGTAGTTTCATCTGTCCTGCCTTGGCACAGAAGGCGGCGGTAAAGACCAACCTGCTTTATGATGCAACGACCACCATAAACCTAGGTGTAGAGTTCGGTCTTTCGCCCAAATGGACACTGGATGTTTCCGGAAACTACAATCCTTGGACATTTTCCAACAACAAGAAATGGAAACATTGGATGGTGCAGCCAGAGGCTAGATACTGGTTCTGCAACAAGATGATGGGACATTTCGTGGGCTTCCACGCCCTTGCTGGATCACACAACATTGGTGGCGTAGACTTGGACTTCAAGTTTCTCGGCACCGATTTTTCCAAACTGAAAGACTATAGATATGAAGGATGGTTCGTAGGCGCAGGTGTCGCCTACGGATACACTTGGGCACTATCCAAGCACTGGAATTTCGAGGCAGAGCTGGGACTGGGCTACATATATTCTCGCTCCGACAAGTTTGAGTGTGCAGAGTGTGGAGAGAAGTTGGAGAACGACAAGCCTCACAACTATGTAGGTCCTACCAAGGCAGCCCTCAACCTAGTGTATGTGTTCTAATCAAAAATCCAACATTTTTATAGCGTCAATCAAAATGAATAATATATATAAGGTATTAAGCACAGCGATAACTATCGCATCCCTTGGCTTGCCTCTGAATGCAGAAGCACAAGACAAGGCAGGCAAAGACATCGAGATACTGAACAAGGAAATCAAAAAGAAGGGGGACGACGTGAACATCATCATGGACCTGAATCTCGACAAAGTGAAGCTGGGCAGTAACCGTGGTCTCATCTATACCCCTATCATCCTCAACGAGCAAGACACGCTCAAGTTGCCATCAGTAGAAGTGATGGGGCGCAAAAGATACATATATTACTTGCGCAACAAGAAATCTGCCACCACGAACCCTCTCATCGTGGCACAACGCAAGAACAACCAAGCACAAACCATCCATTACGCCTACACCACTCCCTACCAGGACTGGATGAAGAACTCGATGTTCGCCATCGGTCACGACACCTGCGGATGCAACCAGACGCTCCTAGCCGACGGCATACTCAACCCAGAAGGTGAAGCCCTCTCCACTCCTGCCAAACTCTACCATGCCTATATAGAGCCAAAGGCAGAGGCCATCAAGAGAAGGCAGGAAAACGGTTCGGCACGCTTGAACTTTGTCATCAACAAGTGGGACATCCTCGCCAACCTCGGCAACAACGCCAAGGAACTGGAAACCATTCGCAAGACCATCTATCTTGTGAAGGACGACCCTGACGTAACCATCACATCCATCAAGCTCCATGGCTACGCTTCGCCAGACGGAAGATACGCCAACAACGAAAAACTGGCTAACAGCCGAACCCAGGCACTCAACAAATACTTGGTTGACACCTACGGCGTAGACAAGAAGCTCTGCAATGTGACATCCACAGCCGAAGACTGGGAGGGTACCCGCCAATACATCGCAGAGCATGACATTCCACAGAAAGAAATCGCCACAAGAATCATCAACAGCCTGATGAAGCCCGACGAAAAGGAGAAGGCCTTGCTCAACAAGGCTGGAGAGGCTTACAAATACTTGGTGAAGAATGTTTGGCCAGCCTTACGCCGCACCGACTACACCATCGAGTATGACGTGAAGGCATTCAACGTGGAAGAAGCCAAAGAAGTGATGCGCACCCGTCCGCAGAAGCTCTCGCTACAAGAGATGTACATGGTGGCGCAGGCATCAGAGAAGGGAAGCGAAGACTACAACAACGTATTCGAGACCGCCGTCAAGATGTTCCCAGAAGACAAGGTGGCAAACCTGAATGCCGCATACATAGCCATCGAGCGTGAAGACAAAGTGAGTGCAGAGAAATATCTGCAGAAAGCCGGCGACAGTGCCGAGGCCGACAACGCCCGTGGTTGCCTCGCCGTACTGAAGGAAGACTACCAGGGAGCCAAGACATACTTCGCCAAGGCAGCCGCAGCCGGATTGAAGGGTGCCCAGGAGAACCTCGACAAGATTTTGAAGTATCTACAGTAAAAGAAACGACATCGCCCCTCTACCCCAAGGGGCGCAAGATAAGTAAAGTAAAGAGAATATAATTGTATAACATTTTAATTTTTCAAGTATTAAGTAAAAGATTATGAAAAAGATGAATTTGCTCGTAATGAGCTTGGTATCTGCAGCCGCTTTGACATTCACAAGCTGCAGCAGCAACGATGATTTGGCAGGAAACGCTGGTCAGGAGAAAGTTGGTGAGTTCTACATGACTTTGACAGTGCAGACTCCTAACGCTAATGGCACAAGAACTGTTCAGAGCAACAAGTATAATGCGACAGCTGCTGAGTCTAACATCACAAGTGGCACTTTCTACCTAGTAGACGCTACAGGCAACATCGTTTATCAGAAAACAATCTCTGGTACAGAGTTCGCAAATGTAAGTTTCAAGGATGAAGAGACTGGTAAGACACAGCTTCTCGTTCCTGTTCAGAACGTACAAGCCAACACAGAATATAAAGTTTACTTCTTGGCAAATGCAACAGACGCTAAGCCTTGGGAGAATGTATTCACTGCAACCGATAAGTTTGCTAAGCCATACGTAGAGGACAACAAGTTCGCTATGTTCAATGAGAACGACAAGAGCGTCGATGGCAACAGCTATACCGTGCAGTTCACCGATGCCAACAAGGACAGCAATAATGGCGCTAAGGTTTCTGGCACCATCAAATTGGAGCGTCTTGTAGCTCGCATCGACCAGCCTACATCTGAGGCTACAACCATCAAGGCATACACAAAGGAGGATGCTACCGATGCAGAGAAGAAAGCTATGGAAGATGCTCGTGCCAAAGTTGAGAGCGTAAATTTGACTGGCTATGCCATCTCCAACTTAGCAAACAAGACCAACATCATGCAGAAGTGGAATGATGCTGACTTGCTCATTCCTGATGGCATCACTTATTACCAGCCAAAGAGCGAGTTCGGTACTGCCACGAGAATGGACAACGCTGATTATTTCAACGAAATCGGTGAGGACGCCAAGGATTACGTTTTCGAGAACAACAACAGCGAAAACGCTACATTCATGTATTTCGAGTACACTGTAAAGCTCACAGATGCAGCTAATCAGGGTGCAGATTGCACAGATGGCACTTTCTATCGTTACAATGGTGTGATTTACACAAGCATCAATGCTATCTATGAGGCTTACAAAGATCAGCCAGTTCTCTTCGGTGGCAAGAGTGCTGAAGAGCTCAAGGCTGAGTTGAAGATTGTCGATGGCAAGATTACTGCTACTGAAGAGGAGTTGTCTGCCTTCCGTGCCAACAACACCATCGAAGTATTCCGTGCAGGTAAGACCTACTACAAGCAGACTATCAAGGACAATTTCATCGGCTACGAGAACGCCATCCAGCGTAACACTGTATACCAGTTGAACGTAAAGAATCTCTTCAACATCGGTGCAGATGTACCTAATGGCAATACTGATAAGAAGCCTATGTACTACCTCGACGTGGAAGTTTCTGTTAACCCTTGGGTTCAGAACACTCAGGATGTTGACTTGAAGTAAAACATCATCATTGATTACACGTCACTACGCATAAATATTAGTATTTTTATATATACCTTTCTCTCGGAGGAGCATTCCTCCGAGAGAATTTAAAACACTTTTTTTAGACACGCTATATTGCCGTCAACAGAAAAGACGGGAAAACAAAACTTGTGCTTCAACGAAAGCACCACTTCTAGTAGAATACAAGGATGCCGAGCCTCATCGGCACACAATTATATATATTACAGAAATCATATAAACATCATAAAGACATGGCACATTTCTTCATCAAAAACTGTTGCAAAGTAGCTTGTTTCTCAGCTATCGCCCTTTCATCGCTCTCTTCTTGCATGAAAGACGACATCACCGGCTGTCCTACAGCCAAGCTGTCTCTCAAGTTCGACTACACTTACAATGTGAAGGAAGCGGATGCATTCTCCGCAGAGGTGAAGAACCTCAACGTATATGTCTTCGACAAAAATGGTAAATTCGTCGATAACTATACGGAGTCTGCCGACAAATTCGAGACTGGGCACGAGATGCAAATCACCGACCTGCAAGCAGGCAAATACACCTTTGTTTGCTTGGCACGCGACAAACAACCCACAGCCAGTAGAGCTGAGGGCGATGACGAGATGGAGTTCAGCTTCACCCAACTCACCCCTGGCGTATCCACCATCGATGACCTGCAAGAAGAAATGGGCAAGAAAAACGGAGAAGAATCACTTAACGACAAACACTTCACCGCCCTCTATACCGCCCAGGACTCACTCAGCTTCGACGGAGAGAACGACGCAACAGGAGAACTGAGCTTGATGAAATGTACAAAGACCTATAGAGTGGTGATGCTCCCATTCGAGCCTAACCAAGAAGGATTCACCGCCGACAACTTCGACGTAGAGATAAAGGGCTCCGCCGCACTACTCGACTACAAGGGAGACAAGGTGAAGCCGAAAGCCATCACCTACCTGCCATACGACAAGCAACTGGTAGAAAACCACAGCGGCAAGACCGAGGTAGAAGGCGAAGATGTGGAAAAAGCTTTGGTTTACGACCTCTCGTCATCACGTATGTTTGAGACCAAAGACGATAACAAGAGTCGTGCAACGGAAGGAACCAACGAATATGACGACAAACGAATCGTCATCACCGACAAAAGAATCGGCAAAGTCATCTTCAACCACTCGCTGCCTTGGTTCCTCTCACTCTGCGCCAGCGACCGTTACGGCAAGGATTGGACCGACCAGCAATACCTGGATCGCCAAGACCACTACACGCTGGTGTTCTACGTTCCAGCACCAGACTCGAAATACAGTATGGATGCCCGAGTAAAAGTGAACAACTGGGTGATGAACCTACAGAATGTAGACCTCGGTTCCAACACAGAAAAGAAATAAGGCAGTACTACCCACACTGCCAGATGAAAGAAAAAGATGAAACAAGTATAAGTAAAGGATTAGACATGAAACTCAAGATAACAGCTTTGACAGCACTGCTGACAATAGGTCTGCTCACCTCTTGTTCGGAGCAAACGGACAATATTGAGACTGAAAGCGAGAATGCCTATCTCAATCTCAATTTCTCCACAGCCTCATCGAGTTCAACAAGGTCTACCGCCTTGACCAGAACAGGAGAAGCAAGCGATGCTGACCTCAGCCCAGCCAACCCAACTCAGGAAAGCGACATCCATACCATCAAAATATGGGTGTTCAAGAGTGGTTCGGACGACAACAGCAAAGCCATCGCCTACAAAGAAGAATCTCCAAAGACAACAGACGGCAAGGTGGCAAACGAAACCACAAAGCTCAGCATCCGCTTTCTCAAGAAGATTGACGGCGAGGAAGTGAAGGATATCGATCTCTACATCCTAGCCAACTCAGAGAGCACCAATATGGCAGAAAAGCTAAGCAAGGATTTGGGGAAGACAGACTTTAAGAGTCTCACCCGTAGGGAACTGAAAAAAGCAATGTTCGACAATCCGTTCGGCATCAAGAAAGATGGCACAGCTGAAACGACCGCAGTACCAGAAGGCAAAGGACTTCCCATCTCTCGTGCCGTCACAGGCATTTCCGTTAGCGATCACGTAGCAGACACAGAGGCTGCCGCAGCCTCCAAGGGCATCAGCATTCCGCTGACCAGAGCCATCTCAAAGCTTCATTTCTTCTTTGCAAGAAAGACTGATGGCAAGACAGACAATGTAGAAGTAACCAAAATCGTGGTGAATGGCGAGACTATTCCAACAGATAGCTACATATTCCCAAGCGAAGAAAACTACGATGCAGCCTTGTCAAACAAGAATGCCACACGTGAGTATTCTGAAGATACCCAATATGAACATCAAGAAATCACACTTGCTGGCGTAGCCAACAGCCAGATAGCGAGCGTATCCTCCCCCACAGATTACAAACGGGGCGAGAATGAGACGGCAACACAATACTTAGAACGCCTAGAAAAGGCTAAGATTACATCTCAAGACCTCTGCTATCTGAGAGAAACTCCTAAAGCCATCAAGGGCACCATCTATTATCGCCTCACCCAAGGCGGAGCAGAAAAAAGCACCGAGTTCACCATCCCTTCAAATGGCAAAGCCATCCGCAACCGAGAACTCCTGATATACGGATACTTCGAGAAAGGAGAGATGGGCTCGCTATACATACAGCCTACCGTTGCCGACTGGGTGGATGGAGGTAGCTATAACTGGATAGATGCGACAACCGGGGTTGAAATAAATGAAAACGATACTACCGAGTGGGGATACAAGGTATATTACGGATTTCCAGAACGTGGTCCACTGATTACCCTCAAGGATATTGACACCAATGGCAAGCCATGGATTCTCCAAACAAACAATCCAATGTTTGGCTTTGTTGTATGCGACAACGAGAAAGGAGAATACAAGAAAGAGGTATCTGTCAAGGACGACGATATTTTAAATCCCAAAGAAATCGGCAAGACCTACAAGATAGAAGATTTCATTATCAATGAAAGCGGAGAGAAAAAGACGCTCTACTTTTATGTCGTGCCAAAGAACAGATTGGATCTAGCCAAGCCTCATGAAGTAAAAGCAGAAATATTCTTGACCAAATATCCGAACGACAAGTTCATCATCAATCGAGGATTGAAATATCGTGGTTGTACAAGTGGCAAGAACGCAGGCAAGGATCTCCATTTTGAACAAGTTTTATAAAACAAAAGAAAAAGCATTCATCATGAAGAAATTAGATAAATACATCATATACACCAAAAGCATCTTGGCTTTCTCCATCGGATTGCTTATCGCAGGATGTTCGGCTGAAGACGAGCTTGGCACAAGTTCGACAGGTCAACAGTTGGACTTTGTCCCGATGATTAACGACCTGCAAAATACGAGAGTTGCAGCCGAAGAAGGTCTTCATGAGAAAGATTTGTTTTCCCTTGACTTCAAGATGTTTGACAGCAATAACAATAAGCATATTGACAAACAGATAGTAAATCCCGAGGAAGGGAAAGCAGAGAAGATTGGCGATGGCAACTGGAAAGACGAGTTTAAACTGGAAACAGGCAAAAACTATTGTTACTATGCAGTAGCAAACGGAAACGACCTAAAAGGCAAAAGCCTCAATGAACTTTTGACTGCAACCATGCACGACGACAACATATGGAAGACATATCTTAAAGAGTCGGACAAGAAATTCCTAATGAGCAGCATGGGAAATTATACCATCGGGCAAGAAGAAACTCAAACTATCCCGGTAGAGCTAGTAAGAGCTGCCGCCAAAATCAAGCTGAACATCATTTCTACGGTTAGCGGTTACGACATCAAAGACGTAAAGTGGAAATTTGCCAACTACAACACAAACACCTCCGTCTTCGCTGGACAAACCGCTACTCCTAACATTACAAGTAATACAGCCTCAAATGAGGCTCAGCAGATAGAAGCCAACAAATATGCTGTCACAACATATAGTTACGCTACAACATGGACAGGAAAAGATGATGCACCACAAATCATTGCAGAAATCACCTTTGTAAACAAAGATGACAAGAGCAAAGAAGTGACCAAGACATACAACATCCCTGTTCGTGATCCACAAGAAGACAAGAAATTGGAGCGCAACTATATCTATACAATAAATGCGAACATCAAATATCTCGACACAGAGACACATATAGACTACAACAAAGATCTGGGATACTTGAAATGGGCCATCACCAAATGGACACAAGGAGAAGATACCTATGTAAACGCAGGCAAGACAAGTTATCTTGTGGTCAGCCCAACTGTCATCAGTATAAAAGGTTTTGATAATAATGAGACTCAAGATAAAACCATACAATGGTTTGCTTCTGATATGTGCAACATTAGAAAGCCAAAAGCATATTACTTGGACAAGGAAGGAAAAGAAATAGGACAGGATCAAGGTCAGATTGACTGCAGATTCAACAATAACAAAACAGATAGCAAAAGAGGTTGGGTGGACATCCATGCTGGGATGCCTCAATATCCAACCATCGTCTATTGTACATTTTATGTAGGGGTACAAAACCAAAATGACGTAGAGCAGTATGTCGTGGCTAAGAAATATCCTTCTATCTATTCGATGAACGTCTTGAGCAGTAGCGATAGTGGAAATGGGGTTAGCTTAAGCAAACGCCTATATACGGTTCAGTTCTCAACAAACAAGACAGCACAGAATATCAATATCGCCCAACCAACAATAAATGGGAATGGCCTGTCAACAGACAATACGGTTTCGCCTGCGCTCATTATTGGTTCTTCATGGCATAGTACAGTAAGTACTGTAGACTGCAACGAAAAAGCAAAGGAGTATTGCAAAAAATACAGCGAGACTGCCACTACCAAAAAGAATGAATCGCTTGCCTTGAATGGTTGGCGTCTTCCGACCAAGGAGGAAATCAAGCAAATCATAGAGCTGCAAAAAAACAACCAAGTAATAGACAAGGATTTGCTACAAGGCGAATATTACTGGACACTCGATGGAGGCAAATCAGAGCAGAGAAGCAATACCAGTTTTAAAGGGGAATACGTAAGATGCGTTCATGATCTGACATCCGAAGAGATAGAAAAGATTGAAGAGCAAGGTATAAAATAAGGTAAGAACATGAAGCAATTTAAAACATATATACACATAATGGCTATGCTGTTGACAATGATGTTGACAGCATGTTCAGACAGTGTTGTCAATGACACTCCTTCGACAAGTGATGCTGAGGATGGTTACTATACTGCTCATTTCAGCATCGCCATACCAAGTTTCGAAGAGCCCGAAACTACGCGAAGCACTGTGTTCATGAATGAAGGAATAAGAAGCAAAGACGATTTAAAAATATTCTGTTTTGACAATGAAGGTCAATTCGTGGGTTTTGGAGAAATCCAGGACTTTAACCCTATCATTGGATTGAAAAGGCATAAAGATGGAAGTTATGAAATTCCTGAGAGCAGCGAACAGGCAAAGCAAGACAATACAGGTGTATCAGGAGGTGGCATCAACAAGGATGGTAGCTCCGAAGAAAGAGATTTCACAGCAAAAATTCCCAACAATACTTCTCGCATCCATTTAGTTGCCAACGCAACCAAACAATACCAAACCATTAATTTTAACGACCAATGGAAATGGGTAGGTATGCATGAAAACATTCTCATGACGACTTTCGAGACCAATCATACAGAAAACCAAGACGTAATGACTCGCTACTGGGGCTACATCAAGAAAGACAGCCCTAGCGAACTAAAGGATTATCTGGACCAGAGCAAAAAAAAGGCTGATTATATCATTCATCTCATCAGAGACAGGGCAAAGATATCTGCCGACTGGAGCGAGGAAGCCAAGGAAAAGAATCCCAACCTAGTCAATGATTTCAAATTATCAGTATTCAATGGAGTGGCATACGGAACATTGGCACCATTCAATCGAAACGAGCTCGTCTTTGACCCCACGACGGGAGACAAGAATTGGGTATGGAAGGTTGACTATGTAACACCTGCCATGAACACGACAAGGCTAAAAGGTGACAATGGACAGATGTACAACCCAACAGCAGCATTCGAAGAGAACAACTTGCCGACAGACCCTACAAAAGTCACAATGAGTCATGGCGGGAAATACTATCTGATATATCTGCAAGACAAAGACAACAAGCCATACGCCATCAAGCGAAATTACGAATACAAGATTATTATAGACCAGCTAGACGAGAGTTATGGTAAAGGAAGCTCAGAGGAAGCCATAAAAGGAGCCCCTGTAAATAATCCTTGGATTACCGTGGAGCAGATTGTACCGGGAGTTTCCGACGGCAACCACGAATTGGCGATTATTGGAGGAACCTACAAAACGATAAACTCTGGAGCTAACACCGAGCAAAGCATCCAATTCACCTACAAAGGGGAAGATGCCGCCCAAAAGCAGCCATCTGACTTTGTGGTTTCATGGACCAAGAATCTTGCTTTCGGCACAGCTGATGCCCCCAAGATAGAAAGTTATTCATACGATAACAGCAAGAACGTATGGACGGGAGCCATCACTTACAAGTTAGGCGCAATAGACAACACCTGGAGAGAAGGAGTCATACACCTTATAGACAAGGTGCATGGGTTGAACAAAAACATCCATCTTTTCAGTGTGAACGAAGCAAACTATCAGTTTAATGGTCCTACCAATATAGGTACTGCCAAAGGTAGTGAAGGAGATTTCCTGATCACCATCCCAAGCGACTATCCAGATGAATTACTTCCTGTGAATCTAAAGATTGCATCGAATGATGTAACCCCAGAAAACTTGGAAGTAGAAGTAAGTGACACCCAGAAAGAAACCAACAATGAATGCAAAACAAACAATTGGTTCAAATATAAGGCTGAAGTCATCAAGAGGAGCAACGAAGGTGAGGAAATCCCAGGCAGCAGGAATTACACTTACACCATTAAATTGAAAAATGTACGGAACGCTACATCTGGCAGCAAAGGTTGCTTCTGGCTGAAGGCCGACAACTTCAACCAGGGCAAGGCCAAGAAGATTGAGTTCACATATAAATAACGGATATTACCCCCAATAAAGAATATTAATAAAATAATAATTATCATTTACTAAACAAGTATTTTGCGGAAACGGAAAAACTAGACTGGTCGTTGGAACTGTAGTTGCCGAGTTGTCTCACCTTCTATGGTTCCGCGACTTTTATTTTTTATGGGAAGAAACTTGGGACATTCGATTATTTTTTGTACTTTTGCAAACGATAATTCAAGCAATAGCATATAAACTCTTCCCATAAGTAAAAGAAAAAATGAAAGCAAGACTCATCATCATATTCGCATTGTTGGCTTACGCCTTTGCGCCAGCCAAGGCACAGCGCGATTTTCCCTACCCCAGTGTGCCAGACACCCTACGCTCTGTAGAACAGCGTGCCTCCTATCTGTGCGAGCACTACTGGGACAATTTCAACTTTGCCGACACCCTGCTCTTGCAAGACAAGGAGATGGCTGAGCAAGGATTCGTCAACTTCATCGACATCCTCGCCCGCTTCGACCACCATATCGCCACAGAGGGCGTCACGGCATTCTCCGCCAAAGCTTACACCAACAAGAATGCCAAGGAGAAATTTGAGAGCCTCATCGAACATTATTACGAGAATCCTGAGTCGCCTATGCGCAACGACCGCATCTACATACTCTTCCTCAAGGAGATGGCTCTATCGCCATACTTCGACGAGGCCGAGAAGGAACGCATAGATTTCCGCTTGAAGGCGGCTAGCAAGAACCTACCTGGCACCATAGCCACCGACTTCACTTTCACTCTGGAAGACGGCAAACAACACAAGCTCAGCGATTATAAAAGCCAAAAGGTGATACTCTACCTGTACGACCCCGACTGCGAGAACTGCCACAAAGTATCTGCATGGCTCAGCAAGCAGCAAATACCTGCCGACATCACCATGCTACGCATCATCGCAGACGCACGCCTAGGCAACCTCTATAGCCTCAAGGCGATGCCTACCATCTATCTGCTGGACAAAGGAAACAAAGTAGTGCTAAAGGACTGCACTCCAGAACAATTAATAGAACGTATGAATATGAAAGAAAAATAAACTAGACTGGCCGTTAAGGGCGACGTATTATCATTTACTATATATCATTCAATAGATTATCATTTACTATAATATATTATCATTCTGTAGATTATCATTTACTATAATATATTATCATTCTGTAGATTATCATTTACTAATCATATATTTATATAGACTTTCTAATCTTTTGCCTTCGAAGAGTCATAAGTCATATTGAACTCCTCGCGCACGTGATCGTTTCTTTTCACGACGATTACATAGTCACCATCTTTAACTGTTCCAACCTTGGCAACGAGTGTGTAATAACCATACTTACCAGACTTTCCATAATTACCGGTCTCAGTAATGATCAACTTATTGCCAACCAATTCTGTGGAAAACTTGATGTCAGTGCCTTGGTCGAAGATAACGTTCTTGTGGGTAAGCATCAGCTTGCCACCGGCGAGTACCTTGCAAACCAGTTTCTCTTGGTTGTCTGCGCCCTGATTGCTTTCCTGCCCTACGGCTGAACCTGCAGACATGGTGTAGCTAATCAACGAGAAGTCTGACTGTGTGGTAGAAGAACTTATCATTTCACTCATTTCATCGTCAGACGCACTGCAACTTGTAAATCCAACAGCCAACATCATTATGGCGATTGCCATCATAAAAACCTTTTTCATACTTATATCATTTACTAATTGTTAACTTTCGATCTTAAATTCCCAATGACTAGACCACAGCCTTGTGCCGCAGAGAGCGTACATTGAGAACAACAAACAGCAACATCACGTTGCCTCCATCATCTTCTACAATTATACAAATGATATATTTGGTACTATTCTTTATTTACAAATGATTTCTTTCATTTGAACATTGCAAATATAGCGAAAACTAATTTAGTATGCAAGTTTTCTGCGTTAAATAATGTAAAGTTAATGATGTTGTCGCACACATTAACACACGGAGAAAGGCGTGAAATTGTGTTGACGCACACAAAAAAAGCGGGAACCTAAAAATAGATTCCCGCTGATATTGCGTGTTGTCACACTTCGATGATTAGTCGAGGTTAGCCAACTTGTTGTCTGAACCAAGAACGTCTGTGATCTTGTGCTTGTAGAGGTCAACCATGTACTCACGAGCCTTACCGCAGTACTGACGTGGGTCGAAGTACTCTGGGTGCTCAGCCAATGTCTCACGAACACCTGCTGTGAAGGCAAGACGAGAGTCAGAGTCGATGTTGATCTTGCAAACTGCGCTCTTAGCAGCCTTGCGGAGCTGATCCTCAGGGATACCAACAGCGTTAGGCAACTTGCCACCGAACTTGTTGATGATGTCTACATA
>DHMR01000010.1 GCA_002405875.1 bacterium UBA4637 | reverse complement strand
AAACTATACACGGCATGAGGTTGAGTAATCTGGATGGCAAACAAACGCTTGCGATCCTTGCTCACAGCAGGATGACCAAAATTTGGGCCACCTGTCAAAAGGGTGAGCACCTTATTGTCAGTCTCAGAAATCATGCGGACACGGTTGTTACGACCTTCCATCACGATGACATTGTTGCCTGTTACAACTCCTACACCATACATGTAGTTGAAACGAGCATCGATAGGATTTCCATCCACATAACCACCATTGGCGGTTTTTCCTGCCAAGACTGACACGCGCTCCACCTTCGTATATTTAAATGTATTAGGAGAAGCAACAGGCTCACCAACGGAATCTACTCGAACGGTTACTTGGTTGTTTCCGTTCTCCTGCTTAGGACAGATACCGTAAAGCGTCGTGCCATTTGAGCTGACCACCGTGGCCTTACGGTTACCATTGAAGATGACATCAATCTTGGAAGGATCTGTTCCGAAGTTGGAACCCTTGATTACAAACTGCGTAAGATAACCTCCTGAGTCAGGAAGTATCTCCGAAACTGTCACCGGCAGCGATGGGTCGAAAGCCGCACCACTAATCTTCGGTGTCTCGTAATGATAATCGTCCGAGCAAGATACCAATCCTGCTGGAAGCCCAGCTGCCATTGTCAGCATGAGCATTGACTTAGTCATTTTACTTAATAAGTTAGACATACTCTTATTAGGATTTAGTTAATAAATACTTCTAATATTGTTAATTGTTTAGTCGCTTTAGGTTTGGACGACTCACAACCGTCATTTTTATCTTGACGCTGCAAAACTATACAAATATTAGGTTAATTGATGTAAAACGACACTAATTAATGCACACATATCGTTAATCATTCATTAAATCACGATTTGTACACACAAAATCACGATTTCTGTACATAAAATAACAAAAGACACACCTAAAAAACGAAAGAAAAAACCATGATATGTCACTTATTCACCAACAAAAAATAAGATTTAGGATTAACATACTACATTTTTCTTCAAAAAATTTTATTAATCCAATTTTTTATTGTAATTTTGCCACCATCATTATTTATACAAGATTTTGAACCTAAATAAACGACAAAGATATGGCAAC
This sequence comes from bacterium UBA4637, assembly GCA_002405875.1. Next base: position 18,008 of record DHMR01000010.1, on the reverse strand, counting down.
TTTCAAAAAAGTTCTGTTTTTCATCATGGGACTCGTCCTAACTGCCCTTTACGCACAAGCGCTTCCTACCGATGTACGGGTGCTGAACGCAGTATATCCTTCCACGTCGGAAGACAACCGCTGTATGCTCATCGACCGCCAAGGAGTCATCTGGATAGGAAGCGACTTTGGTCTCAAGTCCTACGACGGCTATCGTTTCACCAGTTATCGAAGCGATGCCAACACTCCCAACATACTCCCCAACAACCTAGTGCTCTCCCTCGCAGAGGGGACAGACGACTGTCTATGGATAGGAACCCAGGAAGGCTTGGTCAAGATGGACAAGCGCAAGGGAGTTTTCCACCTTATTAATATGCCTAGTGGACAAGACAAGATGGTGTATTCCCTCTGCACCACCCACGACGGAACCCTCTGGATGGGAAACAATAACGGAGTATCCCGGTATGATGAAACTAAAAGGACCTTTTACACTTATAATTCCAAGAACACGATTGTCATCGACAAAACCGGGCACAGATCTCCGCTGGGAAATATCAGCGTCAAGTCATTCGCCGAAGACAAAGATGGACAAATCTATATCGGAACTTGGGAGCAAGACCTCTATCGTCTGGACCCCAAGAAGAACATCCTGTATCGCTATAACCTATGGAAACCCGAGGAAAAAATATCCGCCTATTCCCTAAGACTCGACCAAAAGGGGCAACTGTGGATCGGAACCTGGGGAAATGGTCTCAAATGCCTTCGGAGCCCAAGAAACATCCAAAATCCAGACTATGTAAACGTATCCAACAGCACCACATTGTTTTCCTTGATTTACAAATTGGCGGAAGATGTGTCAACCCATACCATCTGGGGATGCTCCCGAGAGGGTATCACCGTCGCTAGTGAAGACAACCCACAAGCAGGGATGTCCACCTACAAGGAAATCGGAATCTACACCCCTTACAAACCACAGTCCGTCTATGACATCTGCAGTGACGGACTGGGTAACATCTGGGCGATGTCCCGCTTCAATGGTCTTTACCATATCAGCACCATACCGTCGCCTTTTCACATCGATAACTTCCTCAAAGGTCAAGACAACCTGATAGGCATCCACAGCATCTTTACCCAGGACGGAAATCTGTTCGCCATGAGCCTGTTGCCGGTAGGACTTGCCATCTATGAGAAGAGGAAAAAAAATATGGCCATCAACGACCAGATTCCCATCTTTTCATCGCTCGACTACGATAAAAAAAATACCCATATCTCGGATATCACAGAAAACCCCAATGGAGATATCTGGCTAGCAAGCAATGGATATGGCCTCATCTCGCTGAACAAAGGTGGAGGAACACAAATCTACGACAGGTCCAACAGCCAGCTCATTCGAGACAACTATGTCAACACGTTTTTCCGAACACGTCAGGGCGTGCAAATGATTGGCGAGAACAGATCCATCGATTATATCCTGCCTTCCGGTAAAATGTACAATCTCTCTCTACCGACCAATGCCAAAGGGATATGCGATGACCACCAGGGTAACATCTGGGTGGCCACCTCCAGCATGGGCATTGTGAAAATCAAGGGCGACCTCGCCAACCCCAAGTCGCTGAGCTTGACTTGGTATAACAAGGACAACGGCAAGTTTCCTATCAACGATGCCATCTCCTGCCTGGAAGACTCCAAGCATCGACTCTGGGTCATCTCCAACAGCGGTGGCTTGTTCCTATATGACACAGAGAAAGATGCATTTAAAGATGTAAGCGACCAGCTGCACTGGGACGTGGACCGCATCTTCTCCATGCTGGAAGACAACGCGGGTACCCTATGGCTCACTACCGACCATGCGCTCATCAACATTGAGGTAGACGACAGAGGAGAAATGCACTACACGACCTATACAACAGAAGATGGACTGGGCGACATTCGGTTCATCGCCAACTCGTGCTATAAATACGGCAACGAACTCTACTTCGGCTCGGGCAAGGACCTCATCAGCTTCACCCCATCCGAAGTGAAAGCTTACAAGAACAGAAAGAGAAAGAGCAACCTCATCATCACCGACGTGATCATAGACGGAAAGAGATATGCTGAACTGGACAGCGTTTTCCGTGAGAAGCTGAGCGATGCCACGCCAAACTACATGCGTGCCATCACCTTGCCTTCCTCCATCAACAAGTTTTCCATCGAGTTTGCCCTCCTCACTTATCTCAACACCCAACAGTGTAAATACGCTTATTACCTAGAGGGGTACGACAACCAATGGCACTATGTGGATGTCTCCCTGCGCCAAGCCACCTTCGAGAACATGCCTTCGGGTACCTACAAGCTCCACGTGAAGGCGGCAGACAGCTACGGACAGTGGAACGAGATGCCTTACACTCTCAAGATCAAGGTATTGCCACCTTGGTATGCTTCCTGGTGGGCTTTTCTCATCTACCTAGGCTTGATCGGATTGGGCATTCGCTTCTCCATCCGGTGGTACCGAGAGCGACTGCGCACCAAGAACCGCTTGCAGATGGCTGTGATATTCACCAATATCACCCACGAGTTGTTGACTCCGCTCACCGTTATCTCTGCCGCAGCAGACAGCATCCAGCGCACGATGTCGGGTGCAGAGAGCCAAACCAGCATCATCCACGAAAATATCAACCGCCTCACCCATATGCTACGCCAAATACTCGAAGTGAGAAAGTCGCAGGCAGGCAAACTCCAGCTGAAGGTGAGCGAAGGCAAACTAGGCAACTTCTGTGAGGAAACTTATCGCAGCCTGATGCCGATGTTCAACCAAAAGGAACTCCATTTTGAAGCCAACATAACCTGTATGGACGAAAAAGCATGGTTTGATACCGACAAGGTGGAAAAAATGCTATACAACTTGCTCAACAATGCCGTCAAATATACGGCACCCGGTGGTCGTGTCACCTTGCAGGTCAGCATCCAAGACGAACTTGCCACCCTCGTTGTATCCGACAACGGAATCGGCATATCCAAAGACAAGATGAAGCATCTCTATCATCGCTTCCTGGACGGCGACTACCGACAGATGAACACCATCGGTACGGGAATCGGTCTCTCTCTGGTCAATGACTTGGTGAAATTGCACCATGGCAAGATCCATTGCGACAGTGAAGAAGGCAAGGGAACCACCTTTACCATCACCTTCCCAGTCAACCGCTCAAGCTATGCGGAGGAAGAAATACTCAAGAGAGGAAACACCAAACCTACAGATGCTATGTTTATCTCTTCTGCCAGCAAGGGCGAGGAAGCGATGGCGACCAGCCAGAGCAACAATCCTATCAGTAGTCTGACGAAGAATGTGGACAACAACGACGAGCTGAGCAGCAAGGAATATACCGTCTTGCTCGTCGAGGACAACCAGGAGCTTCTCTTGCTCATGAGCAGTCTATTGAGCACGCATTACAATGTGCTGACTGCCACAAACGGCGAGAAGGCCCAAAAGATCATCCAGAAGTCATCGCTCGACGTGGTCGTAACGGATGTCATGATGCCAGTGATGGACGGCATCGAATTGACCCAATGGATCAAGACCAGCGAGAACTTCTCGCAATTGCCGGTCATCATGCTGACTGCCAAGACGCAAGAAGGCGACCGCACCGAGGGCTATCGAGCCGGTGCGGATGCCTACATCACCAAGCCTTTCAGCCTGGAAGTCTTGCAACTGCGCATTGACAACATCATCGCCAACCGCCAGCGCATCCGCCAGAAATTCCAGCAGCAGACGGAATTCCATACGGAAGAGTTGCACTACAGCAACCCAGACGAACTTTTCTTGCAAAGTTGCATAGACAAAATAAAGGAACATCTCACTGACACGGAATATAGCCGAGAAGCCCTAGCAGCCGAACTCTGCATCAGCAGCAGTACCCTCTACAACAAGTTGAGAACACTGACAGGCATGAATGTGACGGGATTCATCAACAGCATCCGCATGAAAGAAGCCTGCAGAATCTTGAGGAGCGAGCCAACCATCCGTGTCAATGAGTTGGCCTACCGTGTAGGATATGGAACCCCAAGGTACTTCTCGCTATGCTTCAAGAAGGAATATGGCATGAGCATCAAGGAGTTTGTCTCACAAAGCGGTACTTCACTTTCGCCATCGGATAGTTGTCATTCAGACGAAGGATGATGCGATACACATTGTCCTTCCATTGTGTCTTCATAATGCCATCCGTCATCTGCACCTTTTCGATAGACGCAGAGAGATATTGGGCATCATATTCCAGGCGGGTCTGGCCATTTTGTAATAAAATGCGCCCCGCCTTCTGCAGCACAGGTTTGCCATAAGCCATGAGGACAATCTGGTTGTCGAAGACCTGACCGTTCAATCGGTCTTTCTCTATCTCCAAGGAGTCAAGCTTGTATTGTTCGGTCACTTCCACCCAGTCAAACTCCCTGTCCAGTGTGACGGTGCGCTGCCATTTATCTACATGAGCCTGATCGGTATAGGCTTTCTCTAGATTCATCGTCAATGAGGATTCGGCATCGTCAGCCACATGGCTCACTTTGTCGGCACGATACTTCTTGCCGTCCTTCTGCTCCATCCCGTTGATTATCGGAACATTGTGATAAGCCGAGCGGCAGTTCATCAGTTCGAATCGGCGAGAGCTGAATGACTTCGAGGTGTAGGTATCACGTCCCAAGTCGATGACCACGGGTTGGTTATTGTGATAAAGAATGAAGTTGCCGATGTCGTTGTGATTGTGGCTCTCGGCATTGTTGCCACCCTTCGCCGCCACAAACCAATGCTTGTTGCTCGCCACCATGATCTGGGAGTTCGCTAGAAAGGCATCCTGGGTCTTAGGCTGGGCAGGCTGCGTCTGCTGATACTGCGACAACATGGAGAGAAGCATCAGTTCCCTACCCAACTTGGGATAGTTTCCCGACTGAAGGAAGAGCGTGGATGGCTTCTGCAGATATAGATATTTCTTGCCCACATAGGCTGCCAACTGCATCATCTGCTCGTTATGAAGATAGGCACCGTATGGGAAAAGGATGTTGATGTTGGGCGTATTCTTCGCTTGGGCATCCGAAAAGTTGACGAAGGTAAGGTCGTTGATATACATCGTGGTAATGAAACGTCCCATATTCTCCACTTTCTTCTTCTGAGCATCGTTCAGTTCCAGCTTCGCCTGCGGCGGCGCGAACTGCATGAAATAAAGTGACTCGAAGAACGAGGCTCCCGCACAATCCCAATAGCTTACGCCTTCCTCGCATCCTCCATCATCGGGATAGCCTTTCAAGAAAGTACGCAAGCATTGCTGCACGCCCTTGAAGGCAGCGTCACGTTTCTTGCTGTCTTGCTCACAAATGAGAGCTGTCTCAAGCCAATTGCTCGTGATCCAAGTATTCCAATTGTTGGCATTGTTTTTCCATCCTTGTGGCTTGTTCAAGGTAGGTTCCAAGAAGCGACGCTCTATCTCGCTTCGCACGCTATCGCAAAGTCCTTTTTCTTTCTTGTCAATCTCGTCTCCGAGCATATAGAGTGTCCAGGAAAGCATCCCAGCGGTCTCAGCATTGAAGAGATCCACAGGTTGGATGTCTCGCTCGGGATGGTCCTTGGGATAATGCGCCGGGATTCCCCACCAAGGTTCTTTTTCCACGAAATAGTGGAGCCCCTTACGGATGGAAGGCAAGAATCTTCCCTTTCCCTGCATAATTTCCGCCATGACCAGACAAACGAACTGTTTGCGAATGCCAAAGCTCGCCGCTTCGTATCGAGTCCGATTACCATTGGTACGGAACTCGGCGAACATCGAGTTCGGGATGGCATCCCACGGTTTGTTCCGATAAAGGTTTCCCAAGCGGATGTAGTCGTTGCGCATTACAAGCGGCACTTGCTTCTGCCAATATTTGTCACTTGCCTTCGGGAAAGGCGCAAAAAAGGTTTGTGCACTCATCAGAAGGGACGAGAGCACCAAGCCACATATCAATATGATTTTCTTAGTCATCGATGCCATAGACACCTTGAGGTAGCAGTAAGTAAAGTCTGCTAAAATCATTTTTCTCATGATGGTTCGGTAGGTTTTTTATTATTGTTATTTAAAGCTGGCGCAAAAACATCGTTTTGCACTGCAAAGTTAGTTTATTTTTTTGAAACTCAGGTAAACTAATCAACAAAAGATAGGTGCTTATCGTTTAATCGCAAAAAAGAGGGCGCTATCACAGCGCTCTCTTCTTCACTTTTTACTAAATAAACCTAAAACCTATATATAAATGTATTATTGAAGATTTGGAGCTTATTCCCATCCTGGGTTTTGCTCGATTATGTTACCCGTATTACTATCAATTACATTCTGTGGAATAGGGAAGAGTGACCACTTGGTGATAGTCGACACGCTAGGTTGGAAGTATCCTCCCCAATAAGGTTGGCTCACCATGTACATGGCATGTGCATTGATGCTCTTGATGCCATCTTCACCCATACGTAGCAAAGTGTTCCAACGACGTTCCTCGCCAAATAATTCTCTTGCGCGCTCATCAAGAATATATTGCAAAGTCAAGTCTGAAGCCTTAGCCATCATCTTGCATTGTGCGCGGTTGCGCAGTATATTGACATCGGCGGCTGCTCCATCCTTGTCTCCCATTCTCAACTTGGCCTCAGCCCTTAGGAGCAAAGTCTCAGCTGAACGATTGGCATACTGGTCACAATACATATTGGAACGGTTACCACCATCCTTGAGGTCATCATACCCCCAGTCGTCAATAGGAGCCAATTTCGTCCATATAGGGAAATACTCGGTAATCTTCTGCGTAGAGAAGTCAAGCATGTTCATAGGAACCTCCTTGCCATACATGGAGTGCTTCTTGTCCATACACTTAAAGGTGCGGCGAATATTACAAGCCGCATTGCGGATGTCACCCTCGTCATTCTTCCAAATATCCGTGATGACATAACCCGTAGGTGTCAATGCTGCAATACCACGACCACCCACATAGGCACAGGTGTTACCACCTGGATATTCTGCCGCATCAATGCCATCTCCCGTCCACGGACCTTCAGCGGCACCTTTGTCTGTCTCTTTGTATTCGTCCTTCCATTGCACATCACGCAAAACCGGACTCATCTGAGCAGGTGTGTTCACATAATTATCACCACCATATTTGTGATACACCGTGTAGTCATTTTGAAGTGTCCACAAAGCCTCGGTGTTACCCTCGCAATAATCGTAGTTGCCCTCTTGGAACAAGTCGAAGAAAACATTTCCATCGGCATAGTATGCTGCCACTCCATTCTTTTCTTCTCCAGACCCAGAAGTAGCACGGGTTCCGAAACGATGGATCATCAATGGATGAAGCTCCATCACCTTATTAGCATACTCGACGGATTTCTGCAAGAAAGTCTTGTCATTATTCTTGATGGTTGCCAACGCCAGATATGCTTCAGAAAGAAAATGATAAGCGATGCCCTTGCCCACCTTTCCTGCCTCGGAAGGATAGTCCGGGAGGTTCTGAGTAGCCGCCTCCAAGTCCTTGATGGCAAAGTTATAAGTTTCCTCGCGACTGGAGCGAACGAAATCGAGCTTCAAATCCTTGTTGAACTTATCAACCAATGGCACACCACCAAACAATTCGCCCAAAGAGAGATAGGCATATCCACGGAAGAACATGGCCTCACCATACAATCTTTTCTTCTTATCCGCATCAGTCCAAGTCAAGGTAGGGACATTCAAGCCCTCCAAAGTTTGGTTGGAATAGTTGACCAACATGTACATGGCTTCATATACCTTATTGGAAGAATTGGACGTAGAAGACCATTTGGCAAAATTACATGAACCGCCCGCCGAGTTACGGAAATACGGAACATCGAGAATGTCGGAACCCTCTCCCTTCAAGAACTTATCTATCTGATACCAATAGCGAATGTGCTGATACATGTTGGATGCCATGGCTTCCACCTGGTCTGTGGTGTTGTATGCATCGTTGGTAGTAAAGATGGTCTTTGGCTTCTCCGTCAAGAAATCGCTATCATTGCAGGAAGACAATCCCAAGGAGGTTGCAGCCAAAGCACAAACTAATATATTCTTTTTTTTCATAATGAATGCGTTTTAAGTACAAATACTTTTCTGAACGAACAATAACCTTTAGACTAGAATGTAAGATTCAAGCCCACAGACACGGTTCTAGACAAAGGATAATCGTATGAATAGCCTGTTCCCAAAGTCTGCTTAACCTCAGGGTCACCACCATCCCAACCCGTGAGGGTGAAAAGATTCTGGGCAGTTACATACAACTTGAGGTTGTTGATCATTGCCTTCTTCAACCATGCCTGACGGAAGGTGTAAGAGAGGCTCAAGCTCTGCAAGCGGATGAAAGCATAGCTCTGCAATGGTCGATACCTACCATCGTTGTAGTCGATGCGTGGATACTTGTTGCTTTGATTTTCCAGTGTCCACCAACCATGGTTCAAGTTGTTGTCATCCACAACGTCTGAGTTGGTCTGATAAGCATAGAGATTAACAGCCTTGGCATAGCCGTTGCCACCAAAGAGTCCCGTGAAGAGGAAATAAAGTTCGAAATCCTTATACTTCAAGGTATTGCCCAAGCTCATGGTAAAGTTTGGCTTGTTGTAACCCAAGATAGTACGGTCGTCTGCCGTGATGACACCATCCTCGCTACCATCCACATTGGCAAATTTCACATCGCCTGGCTTAGCGCCATTGGCTTCGGCATACGCCTTGTCAGCATCGCAAACTTGCATTTGTCCGTTGGCATCATAGAGCGGTTTGCCATCTACACCATAAGCAGCTTGCACGATACCCGTTGGTTTGTAACCATAGATTACGCCAAGCGACTTACCCAAAAACAAGGAGTTGCTGATATCATCCTTGCCATCACCATAAAGTTCCTTCAACTTGTTGCGATTCAAGTAGAAGTTGAGCGAACTCTCCCAAGAGAAATCCTTCGTCAGGATGTTCTTGGTGTTGACATTGATTTCGATACCCCAGTTGTCAACTCGTCCCATCGTAGCCTTCATCGAGGAGAGACCATTAATCATCACAGGGATGGAGCGATTGAATATCTGATTGGTAGTCTTGGAATTGTATGCGTCCAACTGGATGTTGATACGGTCTTTCAAAAGCCCGAGTTCAAAACCATAGTTAAAGGATTCTGTAGTTTCCCATCCCAGATTAGGATTTCCCATGGAAGTAATGCGTTGTGCCCAGGTCACTTCCGAGCGATTTCCGAAAGGATAGCTGAAGCCACCCATCTGTCCAAGGGTAATCTTCTGCAAAGTCTCGTATGGGCTAAGCGACTGGTTACCATTCTTACCCCAAGAAGCCTTCAATTTCAAGTAAGAAATCGGTTTTATCGACTTCAAGAACTTTTCGTTGCTGGCAGTCCAAGCCAAACCTACGGCAGGGAAGTTACCCCACTTACTGTTGGAACCAAACACCGAGGAGCCATCTCGTCGGAGGGACGCACTGAGATGATAGGTGTCCTTGTAGTTGTAGTTGATACGCCACAAATAACCCACATCGTTTTTCTTGGTATAACCCGTGTTGCTGATTTTCTGTGTGGCAGCATTATTGAGTCCATATGCGCCCTGCAAAGTGTTGCCCAGCGCCGAGAAATCCGATCCGGTCGTGCCTCGGTAGTCATATACTTTGGAGTCACGTGTATATACGAAAGTGGCATCCACATAGTGGTCACCAAATTGATGGTTGTAATTGAAAATATTGTCCCAAACCCAGTAGGTGTTCTTCGTGCGAGCATTACTTCCATTGGCCTTGGCCAAGAAACTGGCAATGGTTTGCTGAGAATAGCGATCGTCGGAAGAGCCCTCCTGCACATAATATCCCTCATGGGTAAACTGATCACGCTCCACATTTTCCACGGAATAAGTTCCGTTCATGCGGAAGGTAAGTCCCTCTATCCATGGACAGGTAAGCAGCACATGTCCCTTGAGGTCTAACGACTGATAGGTATCGTGGTCATCCTTAGTACCGCTCAGCACATCCCACATTGGGTTGATGCGGTATTGACCCTCCGTCATTGGAAACTTTTCCAAGCCACCACCGTCAGCACGTTCGGCACGACCGTATGGACTCAATCGCACAGCCTGATAGAGGTTGTATACCGTAGGACCCGAGTAATCTCGGAAAGTGTAAGCTGCCTGCCCCCCTACTTGCAGCCACCTGGTAATATCGCTCTGCAATCGCATGTTGAGAGAGGTACGAGTGTAGTCATCTCCTTTTACCACACCTTGTTGGTCCGCATAGCTGCCAGAGAGGTAATAGTTCACTTTCTCTGTAGCACCCGAAATCGAAGCCGCATAATTCTGCATCAATCCCGTACGTGTACAGTAATCAAACCAGTCGATAGTCTTGCCCGCCTTATAATTCTCGTACTCAAATGCCTTCATCCATGTTGGGTCTGCATCCTCGGCAAGCCCCGAAAGCGTATTCACTTTCTTGATATAGTCTTGTGGACTGAGTACGTCTGGCTTAGATGCGGCTGTCGAGAACGACCAAGAAGAGTTGACATTGATGACAGGCTTGCCCAATACACCTTTTTTGGTAGTAACCATGATTACACCATTGGCAGCCTGGGATCCATACGCAGCCAAGGATGTAGCATCCTTCAGCACACTAACACTCTGAATGGTGTTAGGATCTATATCTGAATAAGAGCCCATGTAGATGACACCATCGACAACAATCAATGGAGAGGAACCACCATTGACAGATTTCTGACCACGTACCTGAATAGAAGGATTCTGACCTGCACCCTGTTCCTGGGACATAGTAATACCCGTCACTGTACCACGCAATACATTCATGGCACTCGAAGTAGGAATATTGGCAACTGGAGAGTTGGCGACATTGACGGTAGAGACAGAACCCGTAAAGTTTTTGCGCTCCACCGTACCATAGCCTACAACAACTACTTCCTTCAAAGCCTGCCCCTCTTCCTCCAACTTGATGTTGAGTTCCTTTCCTGCCTCGACTGAGACATTTTGAGTTTTATAGCCAATGTATGAGATTTCCAGTATGGCACCATCCTTGACATTGAAACTGAAGTTTCCGTCAATGTCGGAAACGACACCATTCGAAGTTCCCTTTTCCTTGATGGTGGCGCCAATGATTGGCTCACCCTTATCGTCAAGTACCTTTCCTTTCACAAGATTGTCTTGCTGCACTTCTTGAACCATCCAGGCCGCTACCATTGTTTGGCAATGACCTCCCATCAGTACCAAGGCAGATGCAAACATCAACCTACGTGACGAAGTCAAAAATAGCTCTTTTTTCATTACTGTTTTGATGTTTAAAGTTTAAATGTTTGATTGTTAATTAATTTATATCGTTTAAAATTGTTATGTTCATATAGGATGAAAAAACTGCCAACAAGTAATCATTAAGTGAGAGTGTCAAGCAAACTACCTGTCGAAAGACGCTGCAAAATTATATCCTTTTTTCCAAATATCCGTCAAGCTTTCGTTTTATTTTCCATACGGTAGAAGAGTCTACTCAAAATATCATGATAAACGTACAAAATCCGTTATTATTCGTACATAATACGGCATTTATCCGCTTATCAATCATAAATTTAGCAAAATCTTGCTTTAATATCAACCGAAACTTTGTACCTTTGCAAATCAAATCAAAATCAATAAAATCAACATTCATGAATCAGAAAAATAAAGTGAATAAGATAGGCATCCGCTACCACATCATAGTAGGTCTCATTCTCACCATGCTCGCCTGCCATCTCCCCCTATGGTCGGTCTCCATACCGCTCGAAATACGCCATGCAGTATACCCTGCAGCATCAGAGGAACAGAAGTGCATCCTCATTGACAAGCAAGGATTGATCTGGATAGGATCCGACAATGGCATCAAAAGTTATGACGGATACCTCTTCAAGTCCTTTCACAATCACTCCAAGTCGCCAAGAGTTCTCCCAAGCAACAACATCCGCTGCATGACAGAAGACCATGACGATGGCATCTGGATAGGAACAGAAGGTGGACTGGCGAGGATGGACAAGACCACGAATCGCTTCACCATCTACCAACTTCCTATCAAGACAGCAGGAAAGAGTGTATTTCCCCTTTTTACAGCCAGCAACGGCGATGTATGGATGGGATATGACAACCTTTTGGTAAGATATGTCAGAAAAAGCAAGAAATTCCAAATCTTTCACCAGGGCAATACCCAAGTGATAGAAACCAACGGGAACAAGAATCGACTCCATTTTTCAGATGTCCAGAGCTTTGCAGAAGACAGACATGGCAATATTTACCTGGGCACTTGGCAACATGGCATATACCGTGTCAATTGGCAGAAACGCACCCTGTACCAGTTGCAACTTCCCGATGGAAAAAATATAGCAGCCCACGCCTTACTATTCGATAGAAAAGGACGTCTTTGGATTGGAACCTGGGGAAAGGGTGTCTGCTGCCTCACTACTCCATGGAACCCTAAGAACTCAGGCTACATCGATTATAGCAAGGGCGGCAAAGATTTCACCATCAACTATCGCTTGATAGAAGACCCGGTGTCAGAAACCATCTGGACATGCACCCGAGATGGCATCGGCATCTTGGACGAAAAGCATCTCGCAGATGGCTTTACCTATGTGCGAGAAATCGGTGTAAGAAAAGGATATTCCGTACAAAGCACCATGGATATGGCGACAGACGGGAAAGGAAACCTTTGGGCACTGACCCTCAACCAAGGGCTACTGCATCTCAGCACCTCACCATCCATCTTCCAATTGCATGACATGGACACCAAGCGCCTCACTATCAATGGCATCAATGCCATCTCGACAAACGACGGCATCCATTTGTGGCTGGCATTGGCACCAGCAGGCATCGCCCTATACAACAAAGCCACAAAGGCAGTCCTATACAACCAGGAAATTCCCGGACTGCAATACATCCCATACCAAGTAATCAACACTCACGCCAACAGCATCTTGCAAAAGGGTGACAACGAAACGTGGATTGCCATCCATGGCTATGGCATCGTCCAAGTCAAGAACAAAAAGATGAATATATGGAACAATCAAAATTGTAAGTTCGTGAAAACGAACTATGTGAAGTCTCTCCTCACCAATAAGAGGGGCATCACATTCGTTGGCGAGAACGGTTGGCTCAATTATATCCTACCTATAGGAAAAGTAGTCAATAAAAGACTGAATGCCATCCCATCCAATATACAAGAAGACCATCAAGGGAGAATTTGGATATCCACCGAAGACAAGGGTATCATCCGCATCAGTGGCGACTTTTACCATCCTAGCACCCTCAAGTCGAGCCATTACAATCTCGCAAACCAACGGCTAGACATCACAGATGTAACCAATTGCATTGAAGATGAGCACCACCACATCCTTGCCATCTCCAAAAGTGGCGGACTGTACCGTTACAATCCATCAAAAGACAAGTTCGACTGCCTCAGCGACTTATTTCCTGGCAAACTCGACCGTGCCTTTTCCATAGTCAAAGACCCCGCAGAACATATATGGGTTACTACCGACGATGCCCTCATCATGCTGTCTATTGATCCAAAGGGTCATGTGCTATACAACAACTATACGAGTGAAGACGGACTCGGAAGCATGTTTTTCCAAGCCAACTCCAGCTTTCAATTTGGCAACCAGATATATTTAGGCTCTGGTAAAGAGCTCGTCTGTGTCGATGCGACCCAAGCTAAAACGCCACAAGGCAGCAAGTCGCCATACAACATCCTTGTGACCGATTTGCTCCTCAATGACAAGCGTCTTGCCTCCATCGACACGACCCTACGCAAAAAGATTTGCGAACAGAGTCCCTCCTACTTACGTCGCATCGTGTTGCCACCATCCATCCATAAGTTTGGAGTAGAATTCGCCCTGCTGTCCTACAGCAACGCCAAGCAATGCAAGTACGCATATCTTTTGGAAGGTTACAACGACAAATGGCAAACCGTAAGCGCAAGTTATCGTCAAGCAACCTTCGAGAACCTGCCATCCGGAACTTACCACTTGCACCTGAAGGCAACTGACAGTCGTGGAAGATGGAGCGAACTACCCTACAGCATCGAAATCAAAATCCTGCCACCTTGGTATGCATCATGGTGGGCATACCTTATATATATATGTATCTCCGTGCTTGCTGTGCACATCTCCATCCGATGGTATCGAAGTCGCATCCGAACCAAGAACCGCCTACAGATGGCCTATGTCTTCACAAATATCACGCATGAGTTGCTCACACCCCTATCTATCATCTCCGCTGCTGCGGATACCATTCAACAGGGGAATCCTTCATCTGCCAAGGAAACAGGAATCATCCACAACCATATCAATCGCCTAAGCCGTATGCTCAGACAGATACTGGAGGTGAGAAAGTCACAGGCTGGCAAGCTCAAATTACAGGTTTGCAAAGGCGACTTAGAAGCCTTCTGCCAGCAAACCGCCAACGACATCATGCCGATGTTCAAAGAGAAGAACATCCAGTTAGAAACGCATATTGTCAACAGCAAAGATGAGAATGAACAATGGTTTGACACGGATAAATTGGAGAAAATACTGTATAACCTATTGAGCAATGCCGCCAAATATACTCCCAATGGTGGAAAGGCGAAATTGTCGGTTAACATCCAAAACAGCCAAGCCTGGATCAGAGTTTCTGACACGGGTATCGGAATGTCTTCCAACAAGTTGAGACATTTATACCAGCGGTTTCTTGACGGCGACTACCGGCAAATGCAAACAGCAGGAACCGGATTAGGTCTCTCTCTTGTCAAAGACTTGGTTAAACTTCATCACGGCACCATCCAATGCAAGAGTGAAGAAGGTAGAGGGACCACCTTCACCCTCCATATTCCTATCAACAAAGATAACTATGAAGAAAGCGAAATGGTAACAACTCATAAAATCACCCGACGTGAGGAAGCTGTACAAGCCATCATAAGTTCCTCTGCGACTCTGTCAAGGTGGGATGTAAAAGAAAGTTATGGAGAAGGGAATGTAGGACAAAAAGAGGAGAAGAACGAGGAAGAATACACCATCCTGCTCGTAGAAGATAATGTAGAGCTGCTTGCATTGATGGGCCGACTACTGAGTGCACGCTACCATATCAAAACCGCAAAAAATGGAGAAAAAGCGCAAAAAATCATTCAGAAAGCCCCGCTTGACATCGTGATAACGGATGTCATGATGCCAGTCATGAATGGTATCGAACTGACGCAATGGATTAAAAATTCCAAGGAATATGCCCAGTTGTCAGTCATCATGCTCACAGCAAAGACCAAGGGAGACGATCGCAACGAAGGTTATCGTGTCGGAGCTGACGACTACATCACCAAACCATTCAGCATAGACGACCTGCAGATACGCATCGACAACATCATTGCCAACAGAAAACGTATCAAGGAGAAATTTCAGATGCAAACGGAATACAAGATAGAAGACCAGCACTATAGCAGCCCAGACGAGGTGTTCCTCAAAAATGCCATAGAAATGGTACTCGCCCATATTACAGAAAGTGATTATGGAAGGGAAGACCTCGCCTCAGACCTCTGCATCAGCAGCAGTACTTTGTATAATAAGTTGCGCGCCATCACGGGTTCTAACATCAGTAGCTTCATCAACAGTATCCGTTTGAAGGAAGCTTGTAAAATTCTCAAACAAGATCCTAGTATGCGCATAGCCGTGCTAGCCGTCAAGGTAGGATTCGCAACCCCACGCTACTTTAGCCAATGCTTCAAGAAGGAATTTGGCATGACCGCTAGAGAGTATGTAGATTCTATCCATAACGTAGACGTATAAATATTTTCATCGTATCTATATCAAAATCACAATAATTGACGAAAAAATCACATTTTGTTGCCCTCGTAAAAAATTACTTTCCGTAATTTTGCAAGCGAATAATAAATCAACGAAAAATAAGCAAACTATGAACAAGAAACTCTTATGTGTGGCTTTGGCAATGATGGGCAGCATCGGATCCTACGCCGAAAAGAATACAGTCAGTTCTCCTGACGGTAAGTTGAATGTCGTCATAGAAGATCATGATGGCAAGCTCTATTACTCCATCGACTACGCTGGTAAGCGGATGATGGAAGAGTCACAGCTCGGACTGGTGGCTCGGGTAGGCAATTTCAGTCAGGGATTGACTTACCAGAGCAAGAAAGAAACAAAGGTGGAGAAAAGCTATGACCTTCGCACCGCCAAAGTCTCACATGTGGATTATCATGCCAACCAACTCCAAGTGACCTATCTCAATGAAAACAAACAACCCATGAAGGTGACTTTCAATGTGAGCGACCACGACGTGGCATTCCGATACACCTTTCCTACTTGGAAGGAACAGACACACCTGATAGTCGAAGAAGAAAAGACAACCTTCAACCTTCCCAAATCCACCACTACGTTTCTCACTCCACAATCCGACCCACTGATAGGATGGAAGCGTACCAAACCTAGCTACGAGGAAGAATACAAGGCGGACGCTCCACTCACATCCAAGTCGCACTATGGTCGTGGCTTCACCTTTCCAAGTCTCTTCCATGTAGGTAGCGACGGATGGGTGTTAATCAGCGAGACAGGTACCCACGGCAATTATCCAGGCTGCCATATCAGTGATTACGACGCAGCAAAGGGATATCAGGTGGCATTCCCGATGAAGGAAGAATCGGATGGCATCGGCTCGAACAATGCCGTGTTTTCCCTACCGGGTTCCACACCATGGCGCACCATCACTGTAGGTTCTGACCTCAAACCGCTCGTCGAAACCACAATACCTTACGACGTGGTGGAACCAAGGTACAAGGCA
This sequence comes from bacterium UBA4637, assembly GCA_002405875.1. The sequence continues at coordinate 1,237 of DHMR01000010.1, read as the reverse complement.
TCCGAGGAATATAAGCCGGGCAGATACACATGGAGCTGGCTCATCTGGCAAGACAACTCCGCCAACTACAACGACCAGAAGCAATTTATCGACCTGGCAGCCACCATGGGCTATGAATATGTTTTAGTCGATGCACTTTGGGACGTACAGACAGGCAGGGAGAAAATGGCGGAACTGAGCAGATATGCACAGAGCAAGGGAGTAAGCCTCATGCTCTGGTACAACTCCAATGGCACCGCCAACGATGCGCCGCAGGGACCTCGCAACTGCATGGACAACATCGTGGCTCGCAAGGCGGAAATGGCTTGGATGAAGAGCATCGGCATCAAGGGGATCAAGGTCGATTTCTTCGGCGGCGACAAACAGCATACAATGCAACTCTACGAAGACATCCTCAGTGATGCCAACGACTATGGCATCCAGGTCATCTTCCATGGTTGCACACTGCCAAGGGGATGGGAGCGCATGTATCCCAACTATGTATCGAGCGAGGCGGTGCTTGCTTCAGAGAACGTGTTCTTCTCGGAGCACCACGCCAAGGAAGAGGGGTTCCAACTTACCATGCACCCTTTCTGCCGCAATGCTGTGGCTGCCATGGACTGGGGTGGCACCATCATGAACAAATATCTCTCCAAGGACAACAAGAGTCGCCATCGCCGTTATACCACCGATGTCTTCGAGATGGCTGCTGCTGTCATGAATCAAGCTGCCATCCAATGCATCGCCATCTACCCCAACAATCTTTCGGAACTTCCCAAGCACGAGATCGATTTCCTGAAGTCTGTGCCTTCCACGTGGGATGAAACTAAGTTTGTGGCAGGTTATCCAGGCAAGTATGCCGTCGTAGCTCGCCGCCATGGTGACAAATGGTATGTGGCAGGTTTGAACGGCACAGACCAAGCGATGAAGTTGACGCTCAATTTGCCGATGCTCGCAGGCAAGAACGTTTCATATTATTATGAGACTGGAGACAAATCATCCAACCGAGATATAAGCAATGCCAAAAAGGCTTTTTGGCCTATATCTCATGTGAAGACCATGAAGGTCGATAAAAAAGGTAACCTGAAGGTAGAAATGCAGCCGAAGGGTGGAATCGTCCTGGAATAAAAGCGTCAAACAAGTAAAGGCTTGCCCGTTTTTCGTTGGCAAGCCTTTATTCTATTCATAAGTAGCGTTATATAATAGTTAGTAGTTCTAATTCAAGTTTTGATTAAGGATTTATATAAATCTTCTGGTC
>DHMR01000062.1:1792-5957 GCA_002405875.1 bacterium UBA4637 | reverse complement strand
GAGTGCAAAAGTACAAACAATTTCCGAAACCACAAAATATTTCTAGGAAAAAGTTTGAGATTTAACAGTTATTTAACAAATGGACAGAAATTTGTGACTCCTTCGCCACTAAACTCATTATTATATACATGCGCATACTTGCATGCACGTGCACGCGCACACTCATAGGCACAAATAAAAAAGATGATGCCTCAGCACTCTCGCGAGTCCTGAGGCATTTTACAAAAACTATTATTACTTATATACTTATGAATTGAATTTTATTATTGCGCCTCTAGATAGACAACACGCGAAGACCAACAGTTCTTCTTGTTCCAGTCTACATCATGAGTATAAGGCATCTCCAAGCCATGCTCCATCAAGAACTTGCCCGAGTAAGTCTTACCTTCACAATCAAGAGGCTTGTTGTCGATAACATCAAGTTCTCGTACCTTATACATCTTGTTGGCATCCAGACCAGCCATCTTGACTCTTGGCAAATGACAATTGTAGAAGTTTGCCAACTTCCACCAGTAGAACACAGCCTTGTCCTTTGTCTCGCTCACATACATGATGGACGACAACCCCTGGTTGTCGAATGGAGAAACAAGGCGATAAAGATCACCAAACTGTACCACAGGGCGAATCTCCTTATACTCAGAGATGGCTTTCTTGCAGAGAGCCTTCTCCTCATCAGTCATGTTCTTAGGCTGAATCTCCATGCCGAGACGACCGCTCATTGCCACGTCGATGCGATACTTCAAGCTGGTAGTACGGAACACAGTATGATTTGGCACAGCCGAAATATGGCTTGCCATGGCGATGGCTGGGAAGAAGTAGCTGGTACCATACTGCATATAGATGCGCTGCATGGCATCGGTATTGTCGCTCACCCAAAACTCGTCGAAGCCACGGAGCATGCCCCAATTAGCTCTACCACCACCACTGGCGCAGCACTGGATGGCCACATCCTTGTACTTGGCACGAATTCGATCGATGACCTTGGCAAAACCCTCATGGTAAGCGATATAGAGATGGCTCTGGTCGGCGGTTGGCAGGTATTGGCTACCATGATTCATAATCGCCATATTGGCATCCCACTTAATGTAGGCTATATCTGGATATTTAGTAAGTAAATTGTCTACCACGCCGAACACGAAGTCCTGCACCTTAGGATTAGACAGGTCGAGCACCAACTGGGTGCCTCCACGGCCCAACACGGCATCACGCTTTGGAGCCTTGATGATCCAGTCTGGATGTTTCTCGTAAAGTTCGCTCACCGTATTGGTCATCTCCGGCTCAATCCAGATACCAAACTTCACCTGGTTTTTCTTGGCATCACGAATCAAGCCCTCTATGCCGTCAGGCAACTTATTGGTATCCACCACCCAGTCGCCGAGGGCACAATTGTCCGTCTTGCGAGGATATTTCTTGCCAAACCATCCATCGTCCATCACGAAAAGTTCGCCACCCATGCTATGGATGTCAGCCATCATCTGATCCATACCCTTCTGGTTGATGTCGAAATAGACACCTTCCCAGGAGTTCAACAAGATGTCACGCTCCTTGTCGCCATGAGCTAGGACATACTTTCGTCCCCATTTATGGAAATTGCGGCTAGCGCCACTCAATCCCTCGGTGGAATAAGTCAAGGCAAGCGCAGGAGTCTTGAAAGTCTCGCCCTTCTTGAGATGATACTCCGAGTTTTGCTCATTGATGCCAGCGAAGAAATAATGATATTCCGTATCGTCTGTCACCGTCTTGAGTTTATAGTTTCCGCTATATTCCAGAGCAGCCCCGATTACATCACCCGAGTTTTCCTGTCCCTTTCCATTGAGCGAGAACATCACCTCGCCATGGTCGGTATGCGAATTGCGCGTACCATCGTTGTTACGGATTACGAACTCGCCCGGCTGCAATTTCTCATGGCTCAGCTGCGCCTCAGCAGCCCAAGTGCCCGAGAGATGACTCATCCAGACATCGCCACGGCGGATTGGGAGCATCGCCGACGCAAAGGTAGTCAGGGTAACCGTACCCTTCTCACCATTTTTAATTTCCGTCCAAGCCTCAATCATATCCACATCCTTGTAGGCACGATACTTCAAGTCTACCTTTATATTATATACAGGATCCTTGAGATGGACGGTCGTGACGGTGGCATTCGCCTCCTCCTTCACCTCGCTGCCCGTGGCAACGAGAGCAGTAGAGAGATTACCGTCGCTATGGCGCATGGCAAGCGCAGCCTCGGCTGGCGTATTCAAGCCATAAGCAGGATAAGCATCCATGCGGCCATCGGTAGCCACCTTCAGGTTCTGCAAATCGCTATTGTTTAACTTGGTACCAAAATACAGATACTGCGCCGGCTTGCCGTTCTCCACATCGAGGATGAGCGACATGCCCTTGGTATTGACCGATACCTGCTCTGCCATCGCCGGCATGGCGATGGTCATGAATAAAAATGCTATTGATTTTAACTTCATACGATATATATAGTTCAGTTGTTAGTTCCGATGACAAAGTTAAAAAAATATCTAATATCCTCCAATACTTTCTTGATTTATTTTCAGGAAAAAGCAGAAAAAGACAAACAATAGACAAATAAAGCAAAGAAATGGGAATTGAATTCAAAAGATTTCATAAAAGAAAGGTAAGCTTTGAAGAAAAGTTAGTACCTTTGCAAAGCATAAGTCCTTAGCCTTTGGCAAATGGCTTTACTAAAAATATAACTAAAAGATACGAAACAAAATGAAACTCAAAATATTTTTCAGTCATAAGGAAGAACTATGGAACTCATGGTCTCATGCAGGAGGCATCCTGTTGGGCGTAGTGTTTGGCACCATCTTCCTATATTGGTGCATCAGCTACCACAATGGATGGGCGACGGCGGGCATCATCCTCTATCTCTTCGGCATGCTCATGTCGTATATAGCTTCCACCACCTACCATGCCTTGTCTGCTTGGAGCAAGTGGAAGGAGCGACTCCGCAAGTGGGATCATGCCGCCATATACTGGCACATCGCTGGTTCCTACTCGCCTATCACGCTGATTGCCATGCGCGAACAAGGCTATTGGGGATGGAGCTTCTTCATCTTTATTTGGGCTTGCGCAATAGCTGGTACGGTGATGAGCTTCGCTAAGCTCAAGGACCATAGCAACCTGGAGACGCTCTGCTTCGTGGGGATGGGATTGTCGGTGCTCGTCGCCTTCAAGCCTTTGATTGATTCGGTATCGGCTGCCACCGTATGGTGGATTGTCGCCGAGGGTGTCTGCTACATCACGGGTGCCGTGTTCTATAGCATCAACAAGCGGAAATACATGCACTCTGTGTTCCATTTCTTCGTCTTGGCGGGTAGCATCTGCCACATCATCGCCGTATGGGACATCCTCATGAAATACATCTAAGATTTAAAGCTCGTAAGATAATCGATTCTCTTACGAGCTTTTATTATGCCCTTTATATAATCTAGGTGGAAACGTTAACGATGTGTTAAAGTCGGAAAATAATTGTAGAAAAGCTTGGAGCATATTGCAGAAAAGACTACCTTTGCAGTGTCCTATTGAAGTAGTACACTAAAACATTAAATATTATGATAAAGATTAAAGACATCGATTTCAGATACCCAGGTAGCAAACACCTCGTGTTCAGAGATTTCTCCTTGGAGCTCAAGGAGAACAACATCTATGGCTTGCTCGGCAAGAACGGTACAGGCAAGAGCACCCTGCTCTACCTCATCAGCGGACTGCTCCGCCAGCAGAACGGTACCATCCTCGTGGATGGCATCTCGGCACAAGAGCGCAAAGCCGACATGCTCAAGGAGATATTCATGGTACCCGAGGAATTTGAACTGCCTAACGTTTCGCTCTCCACCTACGTGAAGATGAACCAAGGTTTCTATCCTAACTTCTCGCAGGAAGTGCTGGAGAACTGCCTTAAGGATTTTGATTTGCCAATCTCTCTCAAGTTGAACGAACTCTCGATGGGACAGAAGAAGAAGGTATTCATGAGTTTCGCACTCGCCACAGGTACCCAATTTCTCCTAATGGACGAGCCAACCAATGGTCTCGACATCCCATCGAAGAGCCAGTTCCGCAAAGTGATAGCCAAGAATATGACCGATGAGCGCACCCTCATCATCTCCACCCACCAAGTACATGATATTGAATCGCTGCTCGACCACATCGTCAT
>DHMR01000062.1:0-1693 GCA_002405875.1 bacterium UBA4637 | reverse complement strand
AAATACAGCTTCGAGTATCGCAACCCACAGGAGATGGACGACACCATGCTCTACGCCGAACCTACCCTGCAAGGCAACGCCACCATCTGCAAGCGACAAGAGGGAAGCAACGAGACACAGATGAACCTCGAATTGCTCTTCAATGCAGTAATCAACGGAAAGTTAGCTGAATAAACACCTCACATCATTTACACATTTCGTAGGGCGAAAGCCCGAATTAAATACATACAATTATGAACAAAACATTTGATTTACATAGATTTGGAATGGTACTGCGTTGGGACTTGCTTACCAACAAGAAGAGATACATTTTTGGTCTTTTGGGACTCATTCTAGGATTCACAGGATGCTTTGTCGGCTGCCTATACTCTAGCCGTGGATGGGCAAATGCCATTGCACATGGTGAGTCAGCTCCTGGCGCACCATCTCTGAATGATTTTTATATCGACCAGACCTATAACTTCTTCTGGATATTTCTCAGCATCGTCATGGTTGTCATGGCTGCAAAGATATTCCACAACATGAAGCATAAACTGAGCCGTGAGAGCTTCTTGATGCTACCTGCGACAAGCTTGGAAAAATTCATAGCCCGTCTTCTCCTCATGAGCGTGGGAGCTTTCTTCATGGTATTGGTGGCATTGGTGGGAGGCGACATGATCCAATTTTTGTTTAGCTTCGCCATTACGCCCACTTTCCACATAAGTATCACATGGCCAATCCTAAGTAAATGGGGAACTATTTTTATTAATAACACAAATATAGAAACAATTTGTGCCATACTGTTCATTCACTCCTTCTGCACATTGGGTGGTTCTTTCTATCGCAAACAATCAGTCATTCTTACTTTGGTTACGGGTTGTATTCTTGCTTTTATATTTGGTTATACTATTACAGAATTGCACGAACTGGGAGTATTTCCATTAAATGGACACATGAACGCAGACGAAATACAAACAACCATCTGTGAAATCCTAGCCATTAACTTCAGCTTAGCATTTACAGGCTTCAACTACTGGGCATCATACAAACTTTTTACTCGTATGCAAGTAATCTGCAACAAGTGGATAAATATCTAACAAGCTTATGTCAGGTTTAAGCCTATTCATCTAAGGATAAGAATTGTACATCTAAAAAAGAGAATTCAAATTTAACGATTATGAATTTCAGCAATGATAAAGCCATATACATTCAGATAGCCGAGCGTCTCTGCGACGAGATTCTGGCTGGCAAATACAAGGAGGACGAGCGAATACCGAGCGTTCGAGAGTACGCCGTGCTGCTGGAGGTGAACGCCAACACAGCTGTGAAGGCATACGATCTGCTGGCTAGTGATGAGGTTATCTACAACAAGCGAGGACTGGGTTACTTCGTTTCCGCAGGAGCGAAGAAGCAAATCAAGAAGACTCGCAAGAAAGAGTTTATGAAAGAACGCCTCCCGGAACTCGCCCGACAGATGTCGCTCCTCGACATCTCCATCGACGAGGTGAAGGAGGAATTGGAGAAAGACCTCAAGAAAATCAAGGTTTAACCAAACCATTGGATGCCTTGATACGCATCCAATGGATCAAAACATAACCGATATGATAGTACCCATTTTGCTCAAAAGTATCTTTTTCACCTCAATTTTAGCTTTCTATATAATAAGATGTATATGAGAACGTTTTAGAAATATCAGTTCGCTTGCAACTTTCCA
>DHMR01000028.1:1114-2527 GCA_002405875.1 bacterium UBA4637 | reverse complement strand
TTTTGGCTGCAAGACTGAGCCTGACATAACGATGGCAGCAGCATCATACCGCAAACCATCAAAGTTTTCATGTTCATCATATTGTAATCTCCTTTTTATAAATTAACCTCATATTCCTCCAAAGCCGAATGCCTTTGGGTTCGTAAAGCATCTTCCGAAAAGCAGTAGTTATCATACCACGGCTTCATCTCCTTGATGATTGCCTCGATGTCAGTATCAGACTGTATCATCCCCTTCTCTTTATAATAGGTAAAGATTTCCCGCACATCCTCAATGGAGAATCCCAACATCTGGTTAAAGTCGGAATTGGTAGAGATGTGCCAACCTATATTGAAACCACTGGTCACACCATCCAAGGTCACAGGACTTACGCCAGTAATAAATCACTCCGTTTTGCTCCATGACATACTTATTTAAAATTCTTTCTGCAAAGATAATAGTTTTTTCTGAATTTCGCTTTTTTTCTCGAAACTTTATTGTATTTTTGTACACGCATAAAGCAAAATGTCTCATCACAACATCAAAAAGTAAGAATAAGCACAATGAATACTACGATATTATCAAAGGACAAAGACCCGATGGGGGCTGCCATCCTCGACTACCAGACATCGGGGGAAGCAGGAAAACTGCGTGTACTCTCCTCTATGTTCGAGGAAGACGAAATGCCAGTGAAGCATCTCTTCCGTAACTTCGAGGAGATGCCGAAGCTGGAGCAAAAGGCACTGACGCTCGCCAAAGGAAAAGTGCTCGACGTGGGAGCCGGGGCAGGATGCCATACTCTAGCCCTGCAAAATGGATTCCAAGCAAAAGATGCCTCCGCCAATATGGAAGTTTCTTCTGTAAAAGCCATCGACATCTCGCCTTTGAGCTGCGAGGCGATGCGGTTGAGAGGTGTGAAGGATGCAGAATGTATCAATCTCTTCGATGAACATCTATCCACCGATTTCGACACCATTCTGCTCCTGATGAATGGCACGGGCATCGCTGGTAAGATAGCCAACCTCCCTGCCCTCTTCCATCGTCTAAAGGCATTGCTGAATCCTCGCGGTCAAATCCTCATCGACTCCTCCGACCTCAAATACATCTATGAGAACGAGGACGGCAGTTTCGACATCAATCTGAATGGTGCCTACTATGGCGAAGTGGATTATCAGATGATTTACAAGAATGTGAAAGGCGATGCCTTCGACTGGCTCTATGTCGATTTTCCGTTGCTCAAATCCATCGCTGAAAGCTGCGGTTTGCATTGTGAACTCGTAGCAGAAGGAGAACACTACGATTATTTGGCAAGAATATACCAATAAAACTATTCAACCTATACGGTTGAAACGGGCTGAAAGCCCAAAAGCCCCTAGCCCAGGGCAACGCCCTGGGTAGATATTGTGGAACTAATACGCCCTGTAAGGGCAAAAG
>DHMR01000028.1:0-1009 GCA_002405875.1 bacterium UBA4637 | reverse complement strand
AACTTCATTTAACCCCAGGGCGTTGCCCTGGGCTAGGTGCTTCTGCCCTTTCAGGGCGTATAGGATAATTCCAACCGTACAGGTCGAAACTATTCTATCGTCGAGATGGTAACATCCGAGAACTCATTCATATAGTCCAAGACCCTCAAGGTATGGAATCCTCGCTTTGCCTTGATTTCCATGCTCACCTCCAAGAACTCTTCCTTTGAGGTGCGGCGGTCTTTCAACTCGTACGAATGTACCTCCATACCATCTTGCTTGATTTGCTTCAAGAGTTTCTTCACGCTGTCTCGGTTAGGGGCAGAGAAGGAAAGCTCCATCGTGGTATTGCCGAGCTGAGGAATCAGGAGATTGAGCACCTCCAAGCCTAGCAGCACCATCGCCGTGGTGAGTGCCGCCGCCACATACATGCCTGTTCCACAAGCCAAACCTATCGCCGCAGTAACCCAAAGGCCAGCTGCCGTGGTGAGTCCTCGCACCACATTCTTCTGAAAGATGATGGTACCAGCGCCCAAGAATCCGATGCCCGACACCACTTGTGCCGCAACACGGGAGGAATCCTTCAGGTCGATGCCGAAACCATATTGTGAGACCACGCAAAAGAGGGCACTGCCCAATGCCACCAAGAAGTGAGTGCGAAAGCCTGCTTCCTTGGCACGATACTCTCGCTCGATGCCTATCGCTCCGCCCAAGACCAAAGCGAGCGAGAGTCGAATAGCTATGTCTGTATAAGATGCATCCATGATATTTCCTTTCTTCTTTCATTCTGATTTTTGTTACAGGTGCAAATATACAACATTTATTTGAGAAGAAAAAATAATTACTTGAAAAAGAGCCAAAAGGATCAAAAAGAAAAAGGGGGAATGCCGACCGAAACCGACACTCCCCATTGGATTGGATGAATTTATTATTGTCTGTCTCTCGACAGATAAATATAACATTTTTACTTAGCGTAAGCTGTCTTGTAGGCAGAGTCGAAGAACATTGCGCAAGAACCTACGCCAGTCTC
>DHMR01000097.1 GCA_002405875.1 bacterium UBA4637 | reverse complement strand
GAAAGTTCCTTTTTCGTTTTATATTTTTTCTTTCTCGTGCTTACTTTCAAGGCTTTTATATCAAAAATATATAAATTTATCCCCATCTTATACCTTATATAAACAAAAATGAGTATTTTTGCAGGATAATATATAATTCAATCAAACAATGAGTCAAGAGAACAAGAAAAAGAAAAAAGTTGTCATCACAATTGATATTGGAAAAATTATGCAGACAAAGGCCTTTGCGCGTCAAGACGGAGCCATCCTTGGAGCCATTTGGATTCTCAGTTTTGCATGCACCATGCTTGCCACCGACCCCAAGAATCAGTTGCTCGGCCTCGTATCAAACGTGCTCATCATCTGTACCCCTTTTGTTGTGGCAAAGCGCTTGAAGAGTTTCCGCGACTATGCGCTAGAAGGGAAAATTTCCTTCAAACGGGGTCTCTACTATTGCTTACAAACATTCTTTTACGCCACATTACTGCTCACTATTGTGCAGTATCTGTGGTTTCGCTTCATGGATGTATCGCCATTTATGAATGCACTGCAATCCAACTACCAAGTTGTAATGCAAGCCTATCAGATGACCACAGAGCAAGCACACACCGTTCTGGAAGCCATCACCATGATGAAGCCTATCGCATGGGCATCCATGTTTATGGTGGTAGACTTGATAGTAGGCGTCGTCTTGAGTCCTATCATTGCTCTGACGATGGCTCGCAACAACAAGGTTCTGAGACAAGACATCAATAAACAACAGAAATAAGAATCGCTCATATAAAACAAGAAGAAAATGGACATTTCAGTTATTGTACCTCTATTCAATGAAGAAGAATCACTGCCTGAGCTCTACGCATGGATAGCAAGAGTAATGGATGCCAACGACTTCACCTACGAGGTAATATTCGTCAACGATGGCTCTACTGACTCATCTTGGCAAGTCATCGAGAATCTCGCGGAGAAACACGACCAAGTAAAAGGCATTAAATTCCGCCGCAACTACGGTAAGAGTCCTGCCCTCTATTGCGGATTTAAAGAGGCGCAAGGAGACGTTGTCATCACAATGGATGCCGACCTACAAGACTCACCCGACGAGATACCAGCACTCTATCGCATGATAACCAAGGAGGGCTATGACCTCGTTTCAGGCTACAAGCAAAACCGCAAACAAGGCGACCCTCTGTCGAAGACTATCCCTACCAAGCTTTTCAATGCTACCGCTCGCAAGGTGAGCGGCATCCACAACCTCCACGACTTCAACTGTGGACTAAAAGCATACCGCAAAGATGTTGTGAAAAACATAGAGGTATACGGCGAAATGCATCGCTACATTCCATATCTGGCCAAGAACGCAGGCTTCGACAAGATAGGCGAAAAGCCAGTACACCATCAGGCCCGCAAATTTGGTAAGTCCAAGTTCATGGGCTGGAACCGTTTTGTAAACGGTTATCTCGACTTGATGACCCTTTGGTTTTTGAGCAACTTTGGCAAGAAGCCAATGCACGTGTTCGGTTTTCTGGGCAGCGTAGTATTCTTCATAGCCTTCCTTGCCCTGATAGGACTCGGCATCGACAAGCTCATCGACCTACACAACGGTATCTATGGCCATCTCATCACCGACTCGCCTTATTTCTTCATTGCCCTCACGGCAATGCTGCTAGGCAGCCAGTTGTTCTTGGCAGGTTTCTTGGGCGACCTCATCAGCCGACAGAACCCAAACCGTAACGATTATCAAATAGAAAAGAAAATAAGATGCGGAAAATAATACCCTTCATTCTCCTCGCCATCATGGCAATGGTAGGATGCACGACACTCGACTGTCCGCTCAACAACACCGTATACACCAAGTATAAGTTGCAAGGCGACATCACCAAGCTCACAGACACGCTCACTATTTCCACCACCAAACTTGACGGCATCGACAGTGTGCTCATCAACAAGGATGTGGATGTAGATAGCTTCAGCCTGCCAATGAGCTACAGGAAAGACAAGGATAGCCTCTACTTCGTGGTTAGTACACAGGACAAACGTGTGTTCAAGGATACCGTGATCGTATTCAAGGAGAATTACTCACATTTCGAATCGGTAGATTGTAGCCCGGCATTCTTCCACACCATTACAGATGTGAAGACCACCCACAACATCATCGACTCAATAGTAATCAACAACAAAGAGGTAAACTACAATGCATCCAAAGCACATTTCTACATATATTTTGGCAATCGCAATCAGTAGCATTGCCATGCTATCCGCCACCTCAGTCCAAGCCCAAACCGCCAAGAAGAAGGTGATAGAACAAAAGGCAGACTCCGTGCCTCTATTCAAGGGTATGGCTGTAGGCATAGACCTCATCGGCCCAGTACAAATGATGGTGAGCGACTATGGTCAGTACGAGGCATCTCTGCGCATCGACCTGAAGGACAAATACTATCCTGTCTTCGAATTGGGATATGGAAAGGCCGACGCTACCGACGAGTCAACCAAAATCACCTATAAGACCAGCGCCCCCTACTTTAGGTTAGGTTGCGACTGGAACCTACTGAAAAACAAGCACGACGACTACCGCCTGTTTGGAGGTTTCCGCTATGGATGCACTTTTTATAAGTACGACCTTAGTGCACCCCCAGTAGAAGACCCAGTGTGGGGTGGCAAAGCCGAATACGGAGGCAAAGACATCTCCTGCAACTACCATTGGCTAGAGGGAGTCATCGGCGTCGATGCCAAGATATGGGGACCTTTACGCATGGGATGGAGCCTCCGCTACAAACGTCGCCTTTTCAAAAACGATGGAACATTAGGCAACACTTGGTATGTTCCAGGCTTCGGCAAGCAGGGAGGCTCTAGATTCGGAGGTACATTCAACGTCACATTAGAGATATAAAAGCAATGAAGAACAAGAAACTCATCTGGCAAGTGCCATTCTTGATGGTTCTCCTCATCGGAACCATCATCATCATCAGGCAACAACACGATACCCCATATCAGAAAGATACGGGATTCGTCTTCGGTACCATCTATCACATCACCTACCAGAGCGACGAAAACTACCAGAAAGAGATTGAAGCAGAGCTCAAGAAGGTCGACCAATCGTTGTCACCCTTCAACAACACGTCTATCATCTCTCGCATCAACCGAAACGAAAATGTAGAGGTGAATGGAATGTTCAAAGAGGTTTTCACATTGGCTGAGTCCATCTCCAAGGACACCCAAGGAGCGTTCGACATCACGGTAGCCCCCATGGTAAACCTTTGGGGATTTGGATTTAAGCATGGCGTGCCACCTACCCAAGAAAAGCTTGACAGCATACGCGCCTTGGTGGGATACCAAAAAGTGAGTCTAAAGGATGGACATATCTATAAGCAGCACCCACAGACCATGCTCGATTGTTCAGCCATCGCCAAGGGATATGGAAGCGACGTTGTGGCAAAGTTTCTAAAGAAAAAGGGCATCCTCAACTACATGGTTGAGATAGGTGGCGAAATCGTGGTAAGTGGCGTAAGCGACAAGCAAGTGCCATGGCACATTGGCATCAATAAGCCTACAGACGACTCCACCAACACCAACCAAGAGTTGCAAGACGTACTCGACATCACCGACATCGCCATGGCCACCAGTGGAAACTACCGCAATTTCTATTACAAAAATGGCAAGAAATACGCCCATACCATCGACCCAAAGACGGGCTACCCTGTGCAGCACAACATCCTGTCGGCCACAGTCTTAGCCAAGGATTGCGCCACGGCCGACGCCTATGCCACATCATTCATGGTAATGGGCATGGACGGAACAAAAAAGATTTTGGAACGACACCCAGAATTGTGTGCCTATCTCATCTATTCTGATGCCAAAGGCAACAACAAGATATGGTATTCGCCATCCATTCAGAAGAAAATTCTTAACAAATAATTCACATGTCAGAGAATAGACTATACGATAGCTTACTCGTCCTTCCTCTCTTCCTGGGAATGAGCCGCAACGATCTACAACAAGCGGCCGGCACCACTAGGTTCGATTTCAAGAAAGTCGATACCGGAGAGACTATTGTCCAGGAAGGCGAGGTCTGTCGGCGTCTATTCTTTCTGATTACAGGAGAAATAAATGTCATCACAGAAGCCGATGACCATGGCTACCAAATAGAAGAAGACATTATGGCTCCCGAGATATTCCAACCAGAGCGCATCTTTGGTCTCACCCAACGTTTCACCCACACCTATGTGGCAAAAAGCAATTGCAGCCTGATGAGTATCAGTAAGCAAGAATTATCAAAATTATCAGACAATTTCGAGATATTTCGCATCAACTTGCTCAACATGATATCTACACAGACTCAAAAGAACAACAGGCACAATTTCCGTGTTCCTCCCAAAAGCCTCATCGAACGCATTGTGCGTTTCTTCGAGTCGCATTGCATTCGCCCCGCAGGAGAAAAGACATTCCACATCAAGATGACAAGATTAGCCGATGAGCTCAACACCAAACGCCTCTATATTTCCCACGCACTCAATGAGATGCAAAGCCAAGGTCTACTCTCTCTATCCCGTGGAAAAATTCAAGTTCCTGCACTTGAGAAACTGATCAATCGCTAAAATATGATGCACCTTAAAACATATTAAGACCCAAACGAGTGTAATATTAGTTAAATCTCTTTATAAATAAGGTGAGAAACATCATTTTTTTCTTATCTTTGCAACTAAAAATGATAATTTATGCAAGACAATAAAAATACAGAACAGAGAATAAACCCATTCTTCGTGCCTTATAACACACCGCACGACACCGTTCCATTCGACAAAATTCAGCTTGGCGACTATGAGGAGGCTTTCATGGAAGGCATTCGCCGTGACGATGAAGCGACAGATAAAATCATCAATGATCCTGCTGAACCAACATTCGAAAATACCATTGCCCGTGTCGACACCGACAAGGGTGAGCATTACTATGACTTGTTGGGACGTGTATCCAACGTGTTCTCTTGCATGATGAGTGCCGAGACTTGCGATGAGATGGAGGCTCTGGCCCAGAAGTTGAGCCCGATCCTCACCAAGCATGCCAACGACATCACGCTCAACAAGAAACTCTTCGAGAAAATTAAGTTTGTTCACGACCACCCTAATCGCGAACTTACACCTGAGGAGCAGATGTTGCTCGACACCAGCTATGACGGCTTCGTGCGTAGCGGTGCCTTGCTCGACGAGGCAGGCAAGAAAAAACTCAGAGCACTCACCGAGGAGGCGAGCATCCTCACCCTCCAGTTCTCTCAGAACCTCTTGAAGGAGAACAAGGCGTTCACCCTTCATATCACCGACAAGGCACAGCTCGACGGACTGCCAGAGACAGCTATCGCCGCTGCTGCCCAGAACACCAAGGAGAAGAATGAGGAAGGTTGGATTTTCACTTTGGATTATCCTAGCTACTCTCCATTCATGACCTACTCCACCCAGCGTGAGCTCCGCAAGCAGATGTACATGGCTCGCAATACAGTCTGCACCCACAACAACGACCAGAACAACTTGCAAATATGCACCCGCTTGGTCAACCTGCGCCGTGAGCTCGCCCAGTTGCTGGGCTTCGAGACCTATGCCGATTACGTGCTCCGTCATCGCATGGCAAGCAACGTGCAGAACGTATACAAGCTCCTCAACGACCTTATTGAGGCCTACAAGCCTACTGCCATTAAGGAGGTAGAGGAAGTAGGGGCACTCGCCAAGAAATTGGAGGGCGACGACTTCGAGATGCAACCATGGGATTTCGGTTACTATTCCCACAAGCTCCAAATGGAGAAATACAATCTCGATGCAGAGATGCTGCGCCCTTACTTCCAGCTCGACAAGGTCATCAAGGGCGTGTTCGGTCTTGCCAACAAGCTCTATGGCATCACCTTCAAGGAGAACAAGGACATTCCTGTATATCATCCAGACGTCAAGGCATTCGAGGTATTCGATAAGGACGGCAGTTATCTCGCCGTGTTCTATGCCGACTTCTTCCCACGCAAGGGTAAGCAGGGCGGTGCCTGGATGACCGAGTTCCAGGGACAATGGATCGACCACAAGGGCGTGAACGTTCGTCCACACGTAAGCGTGGTGATGAACTTCACCAAGCCTACCGAGGAAAAGCCAGCCCTCCTGACATTGGGCGAGGTGGAGACTTTCCTCCACGAGTTCGGCCACAGTCTACACGGCATGTTCGCCAACACCCGTTTCGAGAGTCTTTCGGGCACCAACGTATGGTGGGATTTCGTGGAACTTCCATCCCAGTTTATGGAAAACTACGCAGTGGAGAAAGAATTCTTGCGCACCTTCGCCTTCCATTATCAGACGGGCGAGCCTTTGCCAGATGAGTTGATAGAGCGCATCGTGAAGAGCCGCAATTTCTTGGCAGCCTATGGATGTTTGCGCCAAGTAAGTTTCGGTCTGCTCGACATGGCATACTATACCAAGAAGGAAGCCTTCAATGAAGCCATCATCCCATTCGAGAAGAAGGCATGGACGGAGGCGATGGTCACCAAGCAACTGCCTAACACCTGCATGACCGTACAGTTTTCCCACATCATGGCGGGTGGCTATGCGGCAGGTTACTATAGCTACAAGTGGGCAGAGGTGCTGGATGCCGATGCCTTCAGCGTATTCAAGAAGAACGGCATCTTCGACCAAAAGACCGCCCAAAGCTTCCGTGACAATATTCTCTCGAAGGGAGGAACAGAACATCCGATGACACTATACAAGCGATTCCGCGGGCAAGAGCCAACCATCGATGCCCTGCTTGAAAGAAACGAGATTAAGAAGAAACAATAAATAGAAGAAATATGGAGAACAAACTTTCCAAACAGACCAAGCTAGACCTTCGCTACTTGCGAATGGCACGCATTTGGGCAGAAAACAGTTATTGCAAACGCCGTCAGGTGGGAGCCTTGGTCGTAAAAGAGAAGATGATCATCAGCGACGGTTACAATGGCACACCAAGCGGATTTGAGAATGTCTGCGAAGAGAACAACGTGACCAAGCCATACGTTCTCCATGCCGAGGCGAACGCCATCACCAAGTTGGCTCGTAGCAACAACAACAGCGAAGGCAGCACGCTCTACGTCACCGCCTCCCCCTGCATCGAATGCGCCAAGCTCATCATCCAGGCAGGCATCAAGCGAGTGGTTTACGCTGAGAAATATCGCCTCGACGACGGCATCAAACTGATGCAAAGAGCGGGCATCAAGGTGGAATACCTCAATCCCGACGAAACAGAAAAAGCAGAATAAAACAACAAACGTTAGAAAGTTATGAATATAAACAAGAACAAGACCAACCGATTCATGCCCTTCATCATGGCAACCTGCGTGGTGATAGGCATCATTATCGGCACGTTCTTCTCCAACCATTTCGCAGGCAATCGTCTGAGCGTCATCAATAGTGGAAGCAACCGCTTGAACAACTTGCTCCACTTGATTGACGATCAGTATGTAGACCCTGTCAATATCGACTCCCTGGTCGATAAGGCGATACCTCAGATTCTCGCCGAGCTAGATCCTCACTCCGTATACATCAGTGCCAAGGATGCCGCCCAGGCCACAGACGACCTGAAAGGCTCTTTCTCGGGCGTAGGAGTAGAGTTTGTCATCCGCGACGACACTATCCACATCCAAAATGTCATCCAAAACGGACCTGCAGAGAAGGCAGGTCTCTTGGCAGGAGATAAGATTGTGATGGTGGACGGCAAAAAGTTTGTAGGCAAGAATGTTACCAATCAGGAAGCCATGCATCGCCTCAAAGGTCCGAAAGACACGAAAGTGAAGATTGGCGTCATCCGCTATGGTAGCAACAAGATACAATCCTTCACGGTTACTCGTGGCGAGATTCCTACCAAGAGCGTCACCGCAGCTTACATGCTCGACGACAACACCGGTTACATTCGCATCAAGAATTTTGGCGAGAACACCTATCCAGAGATGCTCATCGCCCTGGCAAAGCTTTCGCAGCAAGGTTTCAAAAACCTTTGCATCGACCTGCGCGACAATTCTGGTGGGTACCTCAACGCTGCCGTCAACATGGCCAACGAGTTCTTGCCAGACAAAAAACTCATTGTCTACACACAGGGACGTAAGTCTCCTCGCCAAAACTACATGAGCGACGGCAAGGGCTCTTACCAAAAGATACCGATGGTCGTACTCATCAACGAGGGCTCAGCTTCCTCGGCAGAAATCTTCGCCGGTGCCATGCAGGACAACGATCGTGCCACCATCATAGGTCGCCGTTCATTTGGAAAAGGTTTGGTACAGCAACAGATAGAATTCCCCGACCATAGTCTCATCCGCCTGACCATAGCTCGTTATTACACACCATCAGGCAGATGCATCCAGAAGCCATACACACTAGGCGACGACAAAGACTACGAGCAGGATCTCCTCGATCGCTACGAGCACGGCGAGTTCTTCTCGCAGGATAGCATCAAGCATACCGGACCTGCCTACCACACAGGGCTGGGCAGAGTGGTATACGGAGGCGGTGGAATCACGCCAGACATCTTCGTTCCAGAAGACACGCTGGGCATGACCTCTTACTTCAAGGAGGCCAGCATGAGCGGTCTCGTCCTCCAGTTTGCGTTCACTTACACCGACGACAACCGTCCTAAGCTGAACAATTTCAAGGAGATGATGCAACTCGCCGACTATCTCGACACCCAAAATATGGTAGAGCAGTTTGCTTCCTACGCCGACAAGCATGGACTCAAGCGTCGAAACCTCTTGATTCGCAAGAGCCACAAGTTGCTAGACCGTTACATCGACAGCCGCATCATCTACAATATGCTCGACGAGCAGGCATGGACACAGTACATCAACTTGGATGACCCCGTTATCCAAAAGGTAAAGGAAGTCTTCGCCAAAAACGAGGCTTTCCCTAAGAAGCCCGTACCTGCCAAGAATAACAAGAAATGGACAAACAAGAAATCAGAAAAGAAATAAGAAGCAGAAAGCGACAGTATTCCTCAAGCCAGCTTGAGGAACTGTCGCTTTCCGTTTTAACACAACTATCAGAGAATGAGCACCTCCAAGATGCCCATACGATATTGATGTACTACTCCCTACCCGACGAAGTGTACACCCATGCTTACATCGACCTATTGGTAAAGCGAGGAAAAAAGGTATTGCTTCCCGTGGTGGTGGACGACAAGCACATGATTCTTAGGGAGTATACGGGACCACAAGACCTCAAGGAGGGAGCCTTCCATATCATGGAACCCATCGGCAAGCTCTATCCAGAGAACCAATATCCGGATATAGAACTTGGCATCATCCCAGGGATGAGTTTCGACTATCGGGGGAACCGTCTGGGCCGAGGCAAGGGATTTTATGATCGATTCCTTCAACAAGCCAAAGGGATGTACAAGATAGGCATTTGCTTCGACTTCCAACTTTGGGAAGGCAACCATTCACAACCATTCATCCCTACAGAAGAAACAGACATCCAGATGGACGAGGTCATATCAGGAACACACACATATTCCAATGACAAGATTTAGTAAAATCTTATATCCGAAATCACCATCGCCCCTACTGTCTGGTTGAGCCTATTCACGAGGATACTTCTGCTCATCGACAAGTCGGCCCTCAAGGCAGCGTTGTTTATCTTGACATAGAGCGTCTGGTTTTTGATAAACTTATCCCCACAATATCCAGCAATCGACTGTCCCACCACTGCATCCCAACTATCCAAAAGACGTTTCTGCTGCAATGGAGTCTCCAGACCTTCATTGCGCAAGAACTCAGGCAAGAGTTCTGCCAAAGATTTCACTTTTTGTCTAAACATAACCTAGATTCCTTTCTATTTCTAACTTCTAATAAGCGATATTTTTCCGCTATCCACACTAAATATCTTATACTCCCCATCCATGTTGCTGAGTATTTGGTCGAGATGGTCACGATTGGTATCAGTGATGAAGATTTGACCAAAGTTGTCGCTCGAAACCAACTTCACGATAGCCTCCACACGCTGCGCATCCAACTTGTCGAAGATATCATCCAGCAAGAGCAGCGGAATGGTGTTGGAGCAAGTACGCTGAAGAAAAGAAAATTGCGCGAGCTTCAAGGCGATGACGAAAGTCTTGTTCTGTCCTTGGCTTCCCTCCCGCTTCATGGCATAGTCGCCCAGCAGGAATTCCAAGTCGTCGCGATGCACACCATGAAGCGAATAACCCACGGCACGATCCTTGAAACGGTCTCGCTGTATCACCTCCAACAAGGGGCCACGCTGGCAATGCGACACATATCTCAAGTTCACCACCTCCTTATTACCCGATATATGCTGATAGATATTCTGGAAGAGAGGAACCAGCTCGTCTACAAAAGCCTGACGCTTCTGATATAGGAGTTCACCATTCTGCGCCATCTGCTGTTCCCACAGCTCCATCAACATAGGGTCGGGCTCCGTATCCATCTTCAGCAAGGCATTGCGCTGTTGGAGCGCCTTGTTATAATTGCCCAGCGCCTCGATATAGCTATTGTCGTATTGAGAGATGACCACATCCATCAATCGTCTTCTTTCCTCGCTTCCACCCTCAATCAGCGAGACGTCTGACGGAGAGACAAAGATGAGCGGAATCAAACCGATGTGTTGCGAGAGTCGCTTATACTCCTTCTTGTTTCGTTTGAAATGCTTTTTGGTGCCACGTTTCATCCCACAATAGATGTCCTCCACCTCACCCTTTCCATTGTCATAGTTGCCTTCCAACATGAAGAAAGCCTCATCGTGAGTGATGATCTGCGAGTCGATGGGATTGTAGGCACTCCGGCAAAAAGACAAGTAATAGATGGCATCCAAGAAATTGGTCTTACCCATGCCATTATGACCGATAAGACAATTAATCTTGGGCGACAACTCCAAGTTGGCGCTCTTGATATTTTTATAGTTGATAATGGAAATATTCTTTAAAATCATACACTCTATATAGCTTATTGGGTGCAAAGTTAGCAGAAAAAGAGGAAAAAACGAAAAAAGTGGGTGAGAAATTTCAATATGTGGATAAAATTCTGTATTTTTGCAACCTAAAGTGTAGAATAATAAAAATACTTAAGTTAAGAATAATAAAAAACAAAAAATAAAAATGGCAAACAACAAAGTACAGGCTCAGGAAATAGAGAGCCTAAACATTCACGAGGCCTTCTTCTTGAAATACAAGAAGGCTATTATTATCGCAGTGGTAGCTGTCATCGTTATCATCGCAGGTGTGTTCGGTTATGTATCCCAAATTTCTGGTCCACGTGAGGACAAGGCTAGCACCATGCTCGCCAAGGGACAGACCTATTTTGCTAATCAGATGTACGACCAGGCGCTCAAGGGCGATGGCGCTGGCTACGTAGGTTTCGAGCAGATAGCTTCCGACTACAGCAGCACCGACGCCGGCAACTTGGCAAACCTCTACGCAGGTCTTTGCTACGCCAACCTCGGCAAGTGGGCTGAGGCACAGAAGAGCCTCGATGCATTCTCTTCCAAGGGCGACCAGATGATTAGCCCTGCCGCAGAGTCAGCTCTTGGCGATGCTTACGCTCACCTCAACCAACTCGACAAGGCTGTGGAGGCTTTCAAGAAGGCTGCTTCCATGGCAGACAGCAAGGCAGAAGACGATGCCAACAACAGCCTCTCTCCTACCTTCCTCATCAAGGCTGGCGAGATTCTCGAAAGCCAGGGCAAGAAAGACGAGGCCTTGAGCATCTATCAGGATGTCAAGAAGAAGTATGTCAACTCCATGCTCGTTCAGAGCTCCGAGATTGACAAGTATATTGAAAGAGCTTCCAACTAAAGAGAGATATGGCTACAGCACTACATAATTTATCCGATTACGACTTTGCCAAGGTACCCGACGCTAGTAACATGTGCTTCGGCATTGTTGTCGCAGAATGGAATTCTGAGATTACCGGAGCCCTGCTCGATGGTGCCGTAAAGACATTGGAGAAGCATGGTGCGTTGACCGAGAATATCCACGTAAAGACCGTTCCGGGTAGTTTCGAGCTCATTTATGGCGCTCACCAGATGGTACTAAACGGTGGCTACGATGCCGTCATCATCCTGGGCAGCGTTATCCGTGGAGAGACTCCTCACTTCGACTATATCTGCGAGGGAGTCACCTACGGCATTGCTCGTCTCAATGCAACCCAAGAGATTCCTGTCATCTATGGTCTCCTTACCACCAACGACTTGCAACAAGCCAAGGATCGCAGCGGTGGCAAGCTGGGCAACAAGGGCGACGAGTGCGCCATCGATGCCATCAAGATGGCCAAGTTCTAAGGCAAAAGCCTCATGTAGAATATATATAATATTAAGGTATATGAAACTCTATCAGCTATTGCAATCATTCGAGTTTGAGGAGATATTCCCTACCGTCAACGAGATGTTCCCCAATGCGCAGTTGCACCGAGATGTTTTCGAGAAAGCATTCAACATGCTTTGCGACATCCAGCCGATTGCCTCCAAGAAGGTCATCAAGTTTGAGTTGATGGAAGATCCCAACTCCAACGATATGTTTGTGGGAGCCAACGACAGTTGTTTCCAAACCACATGGGACGTCTGCTTGGGCAAGGAAATCAAGAAAGGAAAGGGAGCCGACCTCAACGATGTAGAGATGGCAGCCAATTGTCTGCTCAATGTGCTCTTCATCGGTCGCCACCCTCAAAGTTTCGACAAGGAATACAAGAAACTCTTAAAGTAAGACAGATACAAAAAAGCTCTTGAAGTTTTGGCTTCAAGAGCTTTTTTCTTTTATCTATAACCTGCTAAGACGAGGATTAAACTTCATCCTCATCCCCATCGGAATCTGTATCCAGCACTTGGTCTTTGCTGATGGTGACAGCTCCAAGGCGAGAAATTTTCAACGTCAGAGGCACATATTCGTCGCTGGCAACATCAGGAGACCCGACGCTGGCGGCGAAATATACGTTGTCGCCTTCCGCCTTCACATAAACGATGCCTAGCAGCGCACCGGTATCTTGCGTATGTTTGTCTATATAGCCTGTGAAATCAGCCTTGGTAAAGGTGCGGTTGAAGAATTCCGTACCATCCTTACGCAGGATGCGCAGGGTAATTTTATTGTCATAATACCTCGTATCATCATCGAGTTTCACCAAAGGCAAATCGGTGGAAGACGAGCGTTTCACCACCACCTGATAGTTGGCACCTACCCACTCCACATTTCTCGACTGTTCATAGTCGCTCATTTTTTGCGGGCCTTTATTCACCTTAACCACCGGTTTTTTGGTGATGATGATATTGCTTTTTTTCTTCTCGGCGCAAGCTCCCAAAAGAGTCGCAGCCAAGACTACCACCAAGATATAATTCAATCGTTTCATTTCTACTTATAAGTTTTATGGATACAAATTTATACAAAAAATATGACTTACACGATAATTTGACAAAAAAATAAGATACATTTGCAATTCACGCATTTTTGAAAAAACACTTCACACTTCACCAAATCACCACAACTCATTGTCATTCAGGCTATTAATAGGGTGAAGTGTGGTTATCAACACTTCACCCACACTTCACCACTCTTCACCGGTCAAACGAGAGCAGAAAATGAAAGGGTGTAGTGTGGTGAAGTGTTGGTGAAGTGTGCGAGGGCACTCTTCACCATTTTAATCATCAATCAGTCAGAGACTTATACTAGATTGGTGAAGAGTGAAGAGTAAAATGCAAAATTCTTTGTGCAGAAACTTAAAAAATTACGTCCCGATGCAGTTTTTCCTACGTCCCGATGTAGATTCCGCTGCGTCGGGACGTAAGAAAGACTGCGTCGGGATGCTTTTTACGACTCATCGCAATGCTTGTAATCAGTCCTCAAGATGCTCTTTCCACCACTGTCCACAGTGTAGACAGTAAACTGCAAAGCCTTAGACAGGAAACTGCTCTTACTAGACAGTTTCCTGTCGACAGCCTCGCAGCTATCACCATAAAACCTTTGAAGATAGCGTTTGTATTATACAAATCCGCCGAAACGGCTAACGGGGTGTCGGCATATTCAGCGTTACAGAATATCCGGCACTATGGATCTTTTGGATCACCTGCAAAAGCGTGTGGATTAAGCATAGATTCTCGTAAGTCTAAACAAGAAGAATTTTCTGTCTATGATGCCTCTGAGTTGCGCTCTAA
>DHMR01000033.1 GCA_002405875.1 bacterium UBA4637 | reverse complement strand
ATGGCGTAGTTGTGCTGACGCTGTACGAGGTCGGCTGGGTTAGTCGCCATGTTATCACGCAAGTAGTCGAAACCAAACTCGTTGTTGGTACCGAAGGTGATGTCTGCCATGTATGCCTTGCGACGCTCGTCAGAGTTTGGACGGTGCTTGTCGATGCAATCCACTGAGAGACCGTGGAACATATAAAGAGGTCCCATCCACTCTGAGTCACGCTTAGCCAAGTAATCGTTCACGGTTACGACGTGAACACCATTGCCAGTCAAGGCATTCAAGAAGATAGGGGTAGTACCCACGAGGGTCTTACCCTCACCAGTAGCCATCTCGGCAATCTTACCCTGGTGAAGAACAACACCACCGAAGAGCTGAACGTCGTAGTGGATCATTTCCCACTTCATATCGTTGCCGCCGGCAGTCCAATGGTTGTGATAGATAGCCTTGTCACCTTCGATGGT
Organism: bacterium UBA4637; assembly: GCA_002405875.1. Next base: position 18,800 of record DHMR01000033.1, on the reverse strand, counting down.
AACGAAGTCGTTGGCAGGGTTGGCTGCCAACTCACGGTCGAAGTCAGTGGCTGTAACCACAGTCTCCTCGTTCTCTGCGAAACGGCGAGCGGTATCCTTCACGATGGCGAATACCTGAGGCAATACCTCGTTGAGGGCAACCTCGTACTTGTCGAGTGCTTCCTTCTCCAACTTATCAATCTGGTTGAAGATACCTTCACGCTCGTCGATAGGAGTGTCCTCGATCTTAGCCTTCAAGTCAGCAATCTTAGCCTTCTCGTCCTTGGCATACTCTTGTACGTACTTCTGGAGTTCCTTCGTCTTCGCACGAAGTTCGTCATTGCTCAAAGCGTTCATCTTAGGATACTCAGCCTTGATCTTCTCTACGATAGGCTGAATCAACTTCATATCGCGAGTTGACTTGTTGCCGAACAATGATTGTAGGATTTTGTTAAAGTTCATTTTATATTTATTTTTTTATTATTATTCGATGTGATGTTTATTAGGTTGCAAAAATACAAAAAATATCTGTAAATTAGCAATAATTCATCAAGAAATGCCCATTTATGGGCTATATTCCTCGATTTCTGTTGCTTTTTGCCTAAAAAACATCCGGTCCTCGAATAACTATGCTCCCGTATGGAGCCTTGTACTTGTGCTCCACGAGGGGGTGAAAATAAATATGTGGATGAATGTCTGTCAAAATGTCAGTGGTGTCGGTTGCGAGTGTTGCCGACAGGAAATGATGATGCTCTGCGATGCTTTCATCCTCGGAGGCTTGCTTGATAGCCTTGAGCACACAGAGGAGGTCGTCCTCCAATGCCTTTGCCTCCGGTTGCTGGATGAATTCATCGTAGGATATATCGTTGAGCGCAAACTTCAGCGCTTGCTGATAAGTCTGCGCCTCCATGCCGGTTGCCGCTAGAACAACCAATAAGGCTGTGATATATCTGTTGACCATCATAATTCGTTTTTTATTCTTGAATTTGTTTCTATAATTCTAGAATTTGTTCTTGTTTTTAATGCGTTCCTTTTTTATTGAACAGTTTGAGGTCATAGACTGTTGACCTCAATGCGTATCTTATCAGCAAAGAGAGTGCCAAAATAACTATTCCTTCTGCGTAGTCTTGCCATATCTGCAGGAAAAGAGCTACGATGATGAGCCATCCCCACAGGTTGATGTACCAATGGAAGCCTCCTTTCTTGAGCTTTTTGCCAACTTTCCACACAAAGATAAGATTGAGTGGGTTAAGTATGAGCATCTGAAAATTGATTTGGACTGTCGGATGCTGTGAGAATACCATGGCTAGTAGAATGAGTCCTGGCAAGCCTGTGGCAATAAGCAGTGACACGTCTAGCCACCAGAAATTCTTTTTGAGGCGTAGTTCTATGCCACTTAGCGCTAGGATGATAAGCGCGATGCCAATCGCTACCATACGAGGAGTGATGCCTTCCGAGGTTGTTGTAGCTTCGCTCTCTGTTGGTGGAATGACATAAAAAGTACTGTCCACTAGTTTGATGTATCTTGGTTTGACAGGAATGCTCTCTATGCTGCCGTTTTGCTCAATGGTGTCCTGTCTCGCCTCTGTTGCAAAATCTGCCGATAGGTTCTCTGGTAGGAACTCCCATTCTTCCTTGCTAATGGGACGGTCTGCCATGAAACCTAACAACAGGTCGTTGCCAAATCTCGCCCAACGATGATTTGCATTTCTTTTATGGATTTCTTCCCTGTAAGTTGATTGAGCATCCGTGTTGTTGAAGTCCGTAGTATGAGCAGCCAAATGAGCGATGACCATGTCGCGTGCCCTCGTCGTACAGTTGTCAAAGAAAAAGTTGTAGCGGTAGGTCCGATTCTCCTCTTGGTTATTGAGTTCGATGGCTTCCAATATCTTCAACTTCTCGTCTCTCGTCAACGTCAGTCTCTGTTGCTTGACCCATCTGCCTTCACTAGTATATTCCTGAACGAATGTGTCCATCGGGAATACACCGATTTGATAATCCGTCATTCCAAAGACAAAACGGAGGATGAAGTAGTCTTGCCTGAAGGAGAACATCCCCCAATTGGCGGCCAGGTCCATGTGGTGTGCAGGATCCTCGATTCGTAGGGCCGTATGTCCATAATACGACCAGACTTCTTGACCGGGACCGCAAGTGAGTAAAGATATTTGTACAGAGTCAAGCCATGCCATTTGTTGGGATGCAATAGTCTGACTCACTTCAGGCGACTTGGTGGTGTTTTCGCCAGAAAGCCCCTGTGCCTGTACCGTAGTCGTTAAATTGATTAACAAAACGGTCAAAAATGCTCTAAAAATATACTTAAAACGTTTCACGATGCAAAAATACCTTATTATTTTCAATTATCATTCTTTTTTCTCGATTTTTTTCAATACTTTTGCACTCTGAATATAATTTTGACTGATTATTATAAATGAGAAAGCTTATTTTAGCAACCCTTTTGTTGGGTTCGACTCTTATGGTTAATGCCCAAAGTGGTACTAATTCTCCATATAGCCAGTTTGGTTTAGGTGTATTGTCTGACCAGACTTCTGGCTTCAATCGTGGTATGAATGGTGTTGGTCTTGGTTTTCATGAGCACAACCAGATCAATTACCTCAACCCTGCGTCTTACGCTTCCATAGACTCCTTGTCTTTCATCTTTGATGCTGGTATTTCTGGTCAAGTGACCAATTTCGAGGAGAATGGAGTGAAGAAGAACGCCAATAACTCTAATTTTGAATATGTGGTAGCGGGATTTCGACTGATGAAACATGTCGGTGTCAGTTTTGGCGTTTTGCCTTTCACCAATGTGGGATATAGTTATTCTTCCACTTCTAAAATCGGAAGCGTATTTTCTGATGATACTCATACCACGACCTATAGTGGCGAGGGCGGTTTGCACCAAGCATATTTTGGAGCTGGTTGGATGCCGTTCAAGGGCTTCTCCATCGGTGCCAATATCTCTTATGTATGGGGTGATTATAGCAAAACTGTCTATGACTCGAAGAGCGTCTCCGGTGCCAAGACGGAAACTCGTCTGTATTCTACTCAAGTAAATAGCTATAAGTTGGATGTGGGTGCGCAATATACAGCTCGTTTAGCCAAGAAAGATTGGGTAACTCTCGGCGTAACTTTTACACCGGGGCATGGGTTGGGTGCATCGGCCGATATGAGTCAGTATACTACAGATACTCAGAACAGCGTCTCAGATACGACTAACTTTTCTGTGGCCAAGGCCTTCAAAATCCCTAATATGTATGGTGCGGGTTTGATGTGGAATCATGACAACAAATGGAAAGTCGGATTTGATTATACTTTGCAGAAATGGGGTAGCTTGGAGTCACCAGTCTTTGATGGGACGACTTACGCCTTGCAGAAGGGGCTCTATTCTGATCGTTCCAAGTTTAACTTGGGTATGCAATATTGCTATGGCGAAAGAGATCGCCATTTCCTCAAGCGAGTGCAGTATCGTGCAGGTGTGAGCTATGCCACACCTTATGTGAAGATAAATGGGCTGGATGGACCTAAGGAACTTTCTGTCAGTGCAGGTTTTGGCATCCCTATCATCAATAATTACAATCATCGTTCCTTCCTCAATATCAGCGGTCAATGGGTGAGAAGCTCTGCCAAGGATTTGATCAAGGAAAACACATTCCGTCTTAACATTGGATTTACCTTCAATGAGGAGTGGTTCAGAAAGTGGAGAATGAGATAATTCCTCTTTATATATATAATGTATAGACTTAGAGATATATTTTTCGGACTGGTGATGTTCTTGTTCTTGACGGCTTGTCAGGAACAGGTAGAGCATACTGCACCTGCAATCTTGGCTCGTGACTCTGTGCCTATGATGACATCTTATGGTGTCAATACCCTTATCAGTGATTCCGGTGTGATGAAATATCGCATCGTTACGGAGCGTTGGGAGGTGAATACGAATAAAAATCCTTCTCGATGGACTTTTGACAAGGGAATCCTCTTGGAACAGTTTGACGAAAAATTTCACATTAATAGTTATATACAGTGTGACACAGCCTATTATTTTGATCAGCAGAAAATTTGGAAATTGTATGGTAGGGTACGTGTGCTGACCAAGGATGGACTTCGTTTCACTAGCGAGCATCTTACTTGGAATCAAAACAAGCATGAGCTTTCGAGTGATGTCTATAGTAAATTAGTGACTCCAGAACGTACCCTTCAAGGTTCTTATTTTTGGAGTGACGAGAAAATGACTCGATATTTTGTGAGCAATACGAAGGGAAGCTTTGAAAAGGGTGATATGGCTGGTGCTCAGGGTGATACTTTGTATTCACAACCAGATTCTGTAAAACAGAGCGTTCGTCCACAAGCTACACCTAGAAGTGCTACGAATAGCATCCCGTTGATGCATTAATAAGGAGGTATATTGAATATGGAACAAGTAGGAGTTAGTCTTGTTGTTGGAATCTTAGTCACGATGGTGTTTTCTGCCTTTTTTAGCGGAATGGAGATTGCCTTTGTGTCTTCGAATAGAATGTTGGCTGAGATGGACAAGGAGAAGCATGGTTTTTCACAGCGTCTTTTGTCTTTGTTTTATTCGCACCCAAATGGCTTTGTCAGCACCATGTTGGTGGGTAATAACATCGCCTTGGTCATTTATGGCATTTTGATCGCTCGTCTGTTTGATAATACGATTTTCGCAGGGATGGATGCAGGCTTTACGGTTCCTGCGGACACCGTGCTGTCTACTTTGATAGTGCTTTTTACAGGTGAGTTCTTGCCGAAGACTCTTTTCAAGGCAAATCCTAATCGACTTTTGGCTTTCTTTAGTCCTTTGGCTTATATATGTTATGTGGTGTTATGGCCGATTAGTAAGTTCAGTACATTCATTAGTAGGGTTCTTTTGCGCCTTTTGGGTTTGAAGATGGATAATGATAATGGCGATGAGGGTTTTTCTAAGATAGATTTGGACTATCTCGTTCAATCAAGCATTGATAATGCAGAGAAAAAATCAGACATCAATGACGAGGTGAAAATTTTTCAGAACGCCTTGGACTTCTCTGATACGAAAGTACGTGACTGTATGGTACCTCGTACAGAGATACAGGCTGTCGATGTGAATGCGTCTTTGGAAGAATTGCGTCAGAAGTTTGTGGAGAGCGGAAATTCAAAAATAATCGTCTATCGAGAGGACATCGACCACATTGTGGGATATATACACAGTTCCGAGTTGTTCCGCAGTCCCAAAAGGTGGCAGGATCATGTACGTAACATGCCTTTTGTGCCTGAAACGATGCAGGCACAGAAGTTGATGCAGATGTTTTTGCAGCAGAAGAAAACTCTTGGTGTTGTAGTTGATGAGTTTGGAGGAACAAGCGGCTTGGTCAGCTTGGAGGATATTGTGGAGGAGATCTTTGGCGATATTGAGGATGAGCATGATGCGACGAAGTATGTGGCTAAGAAAATCTCTGACACTGATTTTGTACTTTCGGCTCGCCTAGAAATAGACAAGGTGAACGAGATGTTTGGTCTCAATTTGCCAGAGAGTGACGATTACATGACAATTGGTGGACTTATCTTGAATGTTTACCAAAGTTTCCCGAAACTTAATGAAGTGGTCAAGTTTGGTAAATTTGAGTTTAAGATTATCAAGTCAACTTCACGTAAGATAGAGTTGGTACAGTTGCATTTGTTGTAGACAATTGTATGAAAAACTCATGGATAAAAGCACTTATATTTGTTATAAGTGCTTTTATTATGCCCTTTTTCGCCTATTTTTGGCGCAATACACCAAAAAAGCTAGCAAAAAATTCACTTATTTGCGATTTTCTTTGTATTTTTGCAGTCAATTGGCTGCATTTCACCATTTTAGGTGGAAACAATAAGTCTAAATCATAGAAATAAACAAAATAAAAATAAAAATTAAACGTAATGGCAGCATTAGGAACAATTAGAAAAAGAGGTGTTATTCTGGTATGTATTATCAGTTTTGGCCTCTTCGCATTCATTGCCGAGGAAGCGTTCCGTTCTTGCGATTCCGCCAAGAACAATGAACGTCAGCAAGTCGGTGAGGTCTTAGGTGAGAAAATCAGCGTGCAGGATTTCCAAAAGCTCGTTGATGAGTACACAGAAGTAATCAAAATGCAGCAGGGACAGGACAATCTCCCTGAGGAACAGATGAACCAAGTCAAGGACATGGTTTGGAACACTTACATCCAGAATAAGATTGTCGCTAACGAGGCGGAAAAATTGGGTCTTACAGTTACTGATGCAGAGCTTCAGGACATATTGAAAACTGGAACTAACCCAATGCTTCAGCAGACTCCATTTGTCAATCAGCAGACGGGTCGCTTTGACGCTTCCGCACTTCAGAAATTCTTGTCTGATTATAAGGCACAGAAGGCAAACCCTTCTGCCAATGCACAGATGATGGAGCAATATGACAAGATTTTTAAGTATTGGTCTTTTATCGAAAAGACACTTCGTCAGCAGACTTTGGCTCAGAAGTATCAGTCGCTTCTCGCTCACTGCTTCCTCTCTAATCCTGTTGAGGCCAAGATGGCTTTCAAAGAGGAGAACGAGGAGAGCAAGATACAGTTGGCTGCTTTCCCTTATTCTGATATTCAGGATGACAAGGTGAAGGTGGATGATAGTGAGTTGAAAGCGAAGTATGATGAACTGAAGGCTCGTTTCAAACAGCCTGTTGAGAGCCGTGACATCAAGTATGTTGATGTACAGGTGGCTGCATCTCAGGCAGACCGTGCAGCTCTCAACAAGGAATTTGCGGGTTATCATACAGCTTTGGCTGCTGCAACAGACCCTACTGATGTTGTTCGCAAGGCCAGCTCTTCTGTTTCTTACTTAGGTATTCCTGTAGCCAAGGATGCTTTCCCTGCTGATATTGCAGTGGATCTCGATTCTATGGCAGTCGGTGCTACTTCTGGTGTGAAGGTTAATACATCTGATAATACTTTGAATATCGTGAAGTTGATTGCTAAGCAGCAGTTGCCTGATTCAATTCAATACCGTGTTATTCAGGTTGTAGCTTCTTCTGCAGCAGAGGCTAAGACCAAGGCAGACTCTATCCAGGGTGCTATTTCTGGTGGTGCTGATTTTGAGGCAATTGCTAAGAAATATGGTCAGACAGGTGAAAAAGCATGGATGACAACTCGCCAGTATGAGTTTGCTCAGACGATGGATAAGGATAACAAAGCGTTTGTGAATGCTTTGAATACTCAAGCTGTGAATGCTACTTCTGAACTCCAAATGGGACAGGGGTATGTGGTTCTTCAGGTTTGCGATCGTAAGTCTATGATTGATAAGTTTACAGCTGCTGTTATCAAGAAACCTATTGAGTTCTCTCAGGGTACTTATCGTGAGGCTTACAACAAGTTCTCTAGCTTTGTAAGTGCTAATCAGACGGCAGATGATATAGTCAAGAATGCTGTTAAGAACGGTTATAAGGTGCAGGAATTGAAGGATGTTACGACCTCTGCTCATTATGTAGCTAACATTCATGCTACCCGTGAGACCTTGAAGTGGCTCTTTGAGGCAAAAGAAGGTGAAGTTTCTCCTTTGTATGAGTGTGGTGACAACGATCACTTGTTGGTTGTAGTACTTGATAAGATTCATCGCATTGGTTTCCGTGGCTTAGATGATCCACAGGTGAAGGAAGTCGTTAAGGCTGAAGTTATCAAGGATAAAAAGGCAGATATGATTGAGGCTAAGTTGAATGGCGTGAAGAGTATCGCTGCTGCCAAGGCTAAGGGTGGTAAGGTTTCTGAGGTTAATCAGATTACTTTTGCTGCACCTGTTTTCATTGCGGCAACAGGTGCTAGTGAACCTGCTCTCTCTGGAGCTGTCTATGCTACCAAGAAGGGTGGTTTCTCTGCTCATGCTGTTAAAGGTAATGCTGGTGTTTATCTCTTCCAAGTTACCAATAAGACTAACCGTCCAGTTAAGTTTGACGAGAAAGCTCAGGAGCAGAAGTGTCGTCAGAAAGCTATGCAGAATGCAGGTAATTTCATGAACGATCTTTATCTTAATGCTAAGGTAGTAGATAACCGTTACCTCTTCTTCTAATCGATTAAGAGTATAACAATAAATAAAGCGTGATTTCAATTTTGAAATCACGCTTTATTTATTTTGTATCTGTAGGATGAGCTACATTTTGTTTGCTTTATTTGCGACTCCACCAATGTTTCCTTTTCGGCGCTTCCTCGACGGCACCTAGGCTTTGTTTGATAAGCGTTCTGTAGCTTGTGCCATGGCTTATTATCTGATAGATTTGCCCCCAGTCGGGAAGCCCTCCGATATTTCTGTCATCGATGAAATAATCAGCCTTGATTTTACGAGAAAAATGATTGTTGTTACTTTCGCTTTCTTCTGGATAGTCCTTGTTGACAGCCCAGAATTCCACGCCTCTTTCCTTACACCAATCTATCGCTTCCTGAAGGAGCTGTCCTTCACGGACAGTCCACAGGATTAAGCGATGATGGTCTTTGATCAACATCTTTAAAGTTTCTGTGGCAAAAGGTATCTCTGTACCAATCTTTGGGTATTCATGAGTTACGATTGTACCATCGAAATCTACTGCAATCGTTGCCATCTATTCTAAATTATTTCTTTACACTATCGTCGTTCTTGTCACCGTAATGGCTCTTGCTGTAGTTGCCGTAGCTACCGTACGAGGTATATGTGTATCCTTTGTAACTGCTATAGCCATACTTGCCGTGACCGTACGAGCCATACTTACCATATTTGCCGTACTTGCCATAGCCGTAATAGTAACCATACTTCTTCTTAGATAAGTCTACGCCGTTCAGTACGATGCTCATGTTAGGCAACTTGTTTTCTGTGCTTAGGTTGTTGATCAAGCCGAAGCTAGCTTTGGTAGTAAAGTCTGCTCGACATACATATACGGTAGCATTGGAAATACGTCCCAAGGCGAGGGTGTCCGTAACCAATCCAACAGGTGCTGTATCCAACAAGATGTAGTCGTAGTGTTGCTTCAATTCCTCGATGGTCTCCTCCAAGCTCTTTCTCGTAACAAGTTCGCCAGGGTTTGGAGGAATTGGTCCTGCCATTAATATGTCCAGATTGCTATTGATTTCTGATGGAACTATTTGTGCCTTGACATCATTCCATTCTATACGATCCTTCACTAAAAGGTTGGTGATGCCGTGGTGATGGTCGTCAATCTCAAACAACTCTGCCAAACGTGGTTTACGAATATCCAATCCCACGAGTACTACCTTCTTGCCTAGTAAGGCAAAACTGATGGCTACATTGGATGTGATAAAGGTTTTACCTTCACCCGATGTCGTAGATGTAAACATGATTACCTTGTCGTGCTCCTTGAGTAAGAATTGAAGGTTGGTACGCAGAGTACGGAAAATCTCTTCCATGAGGTTGTTCTTGTTCTCGTGTACCACGATGTCAGCCTTGGTCTTGGCATGGGCACTGGCTACGGCTACATCAGCAATGACTGGCAAATTGGTCAGCTTGACGACATCATCGTGACCCTCAATCTTGTATCTGAAGAATTCTATCAAGAAGAGGATGCCGGCAGGGATTGCTATACCCAAGATCAGTGCGATCAACATGATGATGGAATTCTTAGGGGAAACCTTGCCCGCAAAAGCTGGTGTGTCAATCAGCTTACCCTTATCGGCTGTAGCTGCCAAAGAAATGGAGTTTTCCTCACGTTTCTGAAGCAACATCAAGTACAATCCTGACTTGACTTCCTGTTGACGACCAATCTGTGTCAGCATTCTTTCTTGTTCTGGTGAGCTACCAATTTGCCCTTGGTATTTACCTGCTTGTGCTGCAATACTGTTGCGCTGAATGTTCAAGCCTGAGCGAGCCTGTCCCATGGCACGCTTAATGGATGAACTTAAATCGTCCAATTGGGCTGTCAATGGAGTAACTGTAGGGGAATTCTCGCTAGCACTATGGAGCAATTGATTACGCTGCAAGGCTATCTTGTTGTACTCGTTGATCAAAGCGGTGGCACTTGCATCGTTCAGACCTACGTTGGAAGGAATTGGTTGATGGCGATTGCTTGGCTCGTTCATGTATCTTGTCAACTCATCCAACAAAGCAACTTGCGTGTTGGCTTCGCTCAACTTTTGGGCATATTGGTCTGCATTTTGTACAGCTTGAGTAGCATTGATTTTTAGCTCAACCATGTTGTTGCGCTTCTTGTAGCTTTCGAGCTGTCCTTCCGTGCTTCCCAATTCAGCGTTGATTTTCTCCAAACGTTGGTTGATGAATTGCTCTGTGCGAACTGCGATTTCGTTTTTGTCCTCGTTGGCCTGTCGGTTGTAAACGATAGCCAATTGCTTCAAATAATCGACGGCTCTTTGAGGTATTTCGTCTTTGACTACCAACTCTGCTATGGTTGTTGTCTTGGAAGTCTGGCTCACGCTTAGGTTGGCTACATACTTATTGGCAGCGATCTCTGGCGCAATGATGGAAGCCTTGAGGGTTTGTCCATCACGTAGCATGTAATTTCCATTGGCTGTGAATCTAATGACACCCACTCTTGTACCGATAGCGGCAGGAAGTGCCGAGAAGGTCTTGTCGATCATGACAGGATCTGGGTTGTAGGAGTTGGCGTCGATTGGCACAAAGTAAGAACCTGTCACATGGTAGTTGCTTCCTTCACGTGTGATTTTCAGTTTCATTGGAGCATTGAGCTTTTTGAGGTGCTCTGCATCCATGTCAACGTTGATTTCCTGATCACCATAGATGATGTGATCCTTCAGTTTACCTTCGTGACGGTAGTTCACGTACAACTTCAAGTCGTAAACGGCTTGTTGTGCCAGGGTCCTAGACTGCAAGATTTCCATCTCGTTGTCAATACCATTGGAATTGGAAATGATACCGAGGTTGGTTGCGGCTTGGATGGAATTGGTTCCTGCTCGACGGTTTGTCTGATCATCATCCTTGATCAAAAGTTTGGCTACAGCTTGGTAAACTGGCGTCTTGTAACGCAAGTAAATATGTGCTGCGCCCAAACAGATAATGATAGAGAGGACGAACCATTTCCAATAGAGAATGATTGCCGTGTAAATGGCAGCGAAGTTGATGCTTGAGCTCTCTTCGTTCTCCTGGACGTTCTCCAGTTCTAAATTCTTGTTTGCTTCCATTATTGATTATTATTTTGTTATATTTCCCGTTAGTTGACTGAGTCTTTTTTACTGACTGAGTTTTTTGCTTGCTAGATACACTTGATCGTATATTCACCTTATTATATATAATGTGAAAACTGAACTTGTTTTTTCTATTGGTTGTCACTTGCCAGTTCCATGAGATATTGACCGTATCCATTTTTTAGCATAGGCTTGGCGAGTACCTTGAGTTGTTCCTGGTTAATCCAACCTTGTTTGTAGGCTATTTCTTCCAGGCAAGCTACTTTCAGACCTTGGCGCTTTTCGATGACCTCGATGAAGGTGCTGGCTTCCGACAAACTGTCGTGTGTACCTGTGTCCAACCAAGCAAAACCTCTTTGCAGGGTGCGAACTTTCAGGTTTTTTTGCCTGAGATAAGCTTGGTTGACAGACGTGATTTCCAATTCTCCGCGAGCACTTGGCTTGATGTTCTTGGCAATCTCTACGACGCTGTTGGGATAGAAATAAAGACCTACTACAGCATAGTTGCTCTTAGGGTGTTCTGGTTTCTCTTCAATACTCAGACAATTTCCCTCCTCGTCGAATTCCGCAACTCCGTATCGTTGTGGGTCGTTGACGTAGTATCCAAAAACGCTAGCCATATTGTTGTCTGCGGCTAATACGCTTTCCTTGAGAAGTCCTGAGAAGCCGGCTCCGTAGAATATGTTGTCGCCCAAGACAAGGCAGACACTGTCGTCGCCGATAAAATCTTCGCCGATGATAAATGCTTGCGCAAGTCCGTCTGGTGAAGGTTGCTCAGCGTACTCAAAATGCACGCCAAGTTCACTTCCGTCTCCCAAAAGTCGGCGGAAGCCTGGCAAGTCGAATGGGGTGGAAATAATTAATATCTCCTTGATGCCTGCCAACATGAGAACCGAGACTGGATAATAAATCATCGGCTTGTCAAAGATAGGTATCAGCTGCTTGCTGATTCCTTTGGTGATAGGATAGAGGCGTGTGCCTGATCCTCCCGCTAATACGATTCCTTTCATATTTTAGATGAATTTGTTATGTTTCTTTCTGATGCACTGGGACTCCTTTGTAGTGTATCTTTTAGTAGGCATTCTTGTCATGGATGAAGATGCTCTTGGCTGTGAGATAGATGATGCGAAGATCCAACCAAAAAGACCAGTTCTCAATGTACCAAATGTCTCGTTTGATTCTTTCTTCCATTTGCCAGAGCTCCTTGGTCTCTCCACGATAGCCTGTTACTTGTGCCCAGCCCGTTATGCCTGGTTTGGAGAAATGCCTTACCATATATTTATCGATGATGGCACCATAGATTTCTGTGTGGTGTAGCATGTGGGGACGTGGTCCGACGATGCTCATGTCACCTTTCAGGACATTGAAGAACTGTGGAAATTCGTCAAGGTTGGCTTTTCTCATAAAATTGCCGAAGGCGAACTTTCTTGGATCGTCTTTGGTCGCTTGGGCTGTGTCCGCATCCTTGTTGACATGCATGGAACGGAATTTGTAGCATAGGAAAGTCTTGCCGTTCAAGCCCGTCCTTGCTTGCTTGAAGAAAAGCGGCCCCGGACTTTGCCACTTGATGATGGCAGCGATTATAGGCAAGAATGGCAGCATGCATAGGCAAACGATGGAGCTTGTCGCAATGTCGAAGGCACGCTTCGCCGTGCGATTGCCAAGTTTGACCAATGGTTCAATGCGGTTGGTGAAGACATTTTTACCCAAGTATCTTTCCGCATCGAGGTGAAGTCGATATTCTCCAAACTGTCGTGGTATATAGAAAAAGTGTATGACATTCTTGTCGCAATATTGCATCACTTTCACAATCTCCTTAGAACGGGTATGTGACAGACAGCAGAAAACCTCAGTCACATTGTTGGGGATCCCTTTGATGGCATTATTGAGGCTAGTAGTCATGATTTCGTTCAGTTTGTCCATGTCACCTAAATATTTCAGATTATCAGGGGCGTTTGCAATTTTATCATCGGCATAATAGCCAAAAACACGATAACCAGCTGATGGATCTTCCATCATGGCATTGTACATCTCCATGATGGCAGGGTCGTTGCCGATAAACATCACGGTCTTGCTGTTCCTTCCTCTAGAGCGAAGATATTTGAGCGCTTCTAATTCCAATATGCGTGATAGGAACAGAAAAGCGTAGGCTACCAACGCAAAGTAGACTGTGAATTTCATCAAGTCATATCCACTTTTAGAGAGATAGAACATGGTCAAGTTGAAAAATATAATAGTCGTCAAGGTAAGTTTGAAGGTCCTACCAAAGACATGATAAAGCTTGATTTTACGAATGTGAATGATAGAAGAGAAAAAAGACTCGCCTATAAACAGTGAAACATTCAATACGAAAAATGTGATTTTAATGGTTTGGTTGATTACTTCCGGGACAGGTATTGCATCCCAGATGATGGCTAGATATAAAATCGTGTTAAAGATGGTAAAGTCAGCGATGATTACCATCCATCTAATTAAGCTACTCCCTCTGTAAACTTCTTTCATAAGCACTTGCTGTAAGCTAAAGATGAATTAAAATGTGTACTTAAAAACGTTGCAAAGTTAGTGAATAATTTCCATATTTTAAAATAAAAGAGGTAAAAAATCCCTTTTTTGTAAGTTTTATATACAAATTGGGCAAAAAACATGCCTCGAATTTTGATATTTTGCTTTTTTGTTGTATTTTTGCAAAAGGAAACAATAACAATTATAGTAAAACAGAATATTAAAATGGGAATATTTTCTAAATTATTCGGTCATAAAAACGAGGAAAAAGTCGGAGGCATGGAAGACTATATGACACTGGTACGTGTCTATTTCCAAGCTGCCTTGGCATCGCAGTTGGGTATCACCAATTTGGCTATGCTCCCTGATCTTCGTGTGTTCAAGACCACCTTTCATGTGCCTACAGTCAACAACCGTTTGGGCATAGGTGAAAAGTCACAGGTCAAGAAAATGATGAAAGATATTTACGAAGCAGACGAAGACTATTTCAAGGAAATCGATCAGAGTATCCGTAAGAATTGTCGTAAGTTGCAAGATGTCAATGTATATCTGATTCAATTCCAGACCTTCACGCAAGACTTGATGATGTTGATGGGCAACTTGATGAAGTTCAAGCTTCGACTACCTTCTTTCATGAAAAAGGCACTTTACAATATGACACAAAAGACTGTGAATGACATCTTCAACAAGAATGATTTCAGTGATCCGAGTGTGTTGAAGACTGTAGTACAGTTGCGTCAGTTGAATCATCGCTTGGGCTTTAGCCAGAAATGGGTAACAGATTTTACTTATCGAGTAGTCATGTTGGCTAAGAAAGAACCACGTCCATCCGACGAGGATGTTGAGAAAGCTAAGGCTAAAATGGGCAAGTAAGAGCTTATTCGTTTAAAATTAATAAAAATATGAGGGAATATTTGCTCTTTTCAATTTATTCCTTTATATTTGTAGCCAAAAATAAAATGTAATGAGTGCTAATGAGAAAACCATTAATACGTTTGCGACCCGAGTTCGGCAGATGATTCTCAAGTTTGATGAAATCAAACAGGAGAATGCCGAGTTGTATGCCATGGTCGATGAGCGGGATGCCAAAATCAAGGAGTTGGAGGCAAAGTTGACTCAGGCAGAGCACGATTACAGCAGCTTGAAAATGGCCAAGATGATGACTATTTCAGATGCGGATATGGAGGCAACACAAAAACGTATCGCTAAACTGGTGAGAGACGTCAACCGGTGTATCACGTTGTTAAGCGACCAATAAAAGTTAAGCACCATGGCAGATCAGACGGAAGATAAATTATTGATAAGATTGCATGTTTACGACACTGACCTCTCTGTGAGAATACCTAGGGAGGACGAGGAATATTATCGTAAGTCAGGAAAACTGATTGACGATACGGTGAACTCATATAATAAGATTTTCAAGGGGCGTAAGAGTGACAAGGAAATCTTGTATATGGCTCTTATCGACATCGCCTTGAGATATGAAAAAGAGGCGAGTCGAAACGACACACAACCTTATAATGATATCCTCACGAAGTTGACTGCCGAACTTGAAGATGCTTTGAAGTGAGAATATTAATATAACACATATTTTATAATAAATGGTAGTAACAATAATATCGGCTCTAGTAGCTCTCATCGTTGGTGGAGCTGCAGGGTATTTCATTTTCCGTTATGTCATTAAGGGAAAATATAATGAAATGATCGAAGCCGCCAACAAGGAGGCTGAAGTAGTGAAAGAAAAGAAGCTTCTCGAAGTGAAGGAGAAGTTCCTCAATAAGAAGGCTGAGTTGGAAAAAGAGGTGCAGCAGCGCAACTCCCGTATTCAGCAGAGTGAAAACAAGCTCAAGCAGCGTGAGATTTCATTGAATCAGCGCCAAGAGGAACTGGGCCGTCGCAAGCAGGAAGTGGAGCAGAACCAACAGCGAATCGAGAATGAGAAGAAACTCCTCGGTGTGAAGCAGCAGGAACTCGAAAAAATGCAGAAGCAGGAACAGGCCAAGTTGGAGGAACTCTCTGGCTTGAGTGCTGAGGAAGCTAAACAACGCTTGGTGGAAAGCTTGAAAGACCAAGCTAAGTTGGATGCCGCAAGTTATGTCAATGAAATCATGGACGATGCGAAACTCAACGCCAACCAACAGGCTAAGAAAATCGTCATCCAGACTATCCAACGCGTAGCTACCGAGACGGCTATCGAGAACTCTGTCAGTGTGTTCCATATTGATAACGATGAAGTCAAGGGGCGTATCATTGGTCGTGAAGGCCGTAACATCCGTGCCTTGGAGGCAGCTACTGGTGTTGAAATCGTTGTGGATGACACTCCAGAGGCTATTGTTATTTCTGCTTTTGACCCTATCCGTCGTGAGGTTTGTCGTTTGGCTCTCCACCAGTTGGTAGCCGATGGTCGTATCCACCCTGCTCGTATCGAGGAGGTGGTAGCCAAGGTGAAGAAACAATTGGAGAACGAGATTATCGAGACAGGTAAGCGTACTGCCATCGACTTGGGTATTCATGGTTTGCATCCAGAGTTGATTCGCATCATTGGTAAGATGAAATACCGTTCTTCATACGGTCAGAACCTCTTGCAGCATGCTCGTGAGACTGCCAATCTCTGTGCCGTAATGGCTTCTGAGTTGGGCTTGAATCCTAAGAAGGCTAAGCGTGCTGGTCTCTTGCATGATATTGGTAAGGTACCTGATGAGGAAAGCGAGTTGCCACACGCACTTTATGGAGCCAAGATTGCTGAGAAGTACAAGGAGAAGCCAGATATCGTGAATGCCATCGGTGCTCACCACGATGAGATGGAGATGAACACGTTGTTGGCTCCAATCGTTCAGGTCTGTGATGCCATTTCTGGTGCTCGTCCTGGTGCTCGTCGTGAGATTGTGGAGGCTTACATCAAGCGTCTCAACGACCTTGAGGCAATCGCCATGAGCTATCCTGGTGTAACTAAGACTTACGCTATCCAGGCGGGTCGTGAGCTTCGTGTCATTGTCGGTGCCGACAAGATGAGCGATGAGGAGAGTACAAAGCTCTCTGATGAGATAGCAACTAAGATTCAGAACGAGATGACCTATCCTGGTCAGGTGAAGATTACCGTGATTCGTGAGACACGTAGCGTAGCTTACGCGAAGTAAAAAGATATAAATAATGATATAATCAATAAAAAAGCCGTCCTAGAAATAAGGACGGCTTTTTTATTGATTATGCATACGAGTGCATTCCTGTGAGGAAGTAATTCACTCCAAAGTAGGTCATGACAATGCTCAGGAAAGCAAGTGTGATATAGATGTGATAGGCGAGCGGCTTGCGGAAGATAGGCAAGCTCTGTGTATGCACTACCACGGCATATATCATGAAGGTGATGAGCGCCCACGTCTCCTTGCTGTCCCAACTCCAATAAGTACCCCAACTTACGTTTGCCCAGATGGCACCGATGAAGATGCCGAAGCCCATGGCGGTGAGGGCTGGATAGAGAAAAATGCGACTCAAAGCTTGGAGTTCTTCTCCATGAGAGCGCAGGCAGATGCCCATGATGCCACAGATGAAGGTGAGTGAGAGCAAGGCATAGCTCATCATGATGATGCTTACATGGATGCTGAGCAATGGACTGTTGAGCACAGGCATCATCTGCCCGATGGCTGGGTCCATTTGGTTGATGTGGCTCACCAAGAGGAAGAAGCCCGAGAGCAAGAATCCGAACACCATCACGATGCGGATGCGGAACTGCATGAAGATAGAGATGAGCATGACCAGCCATGCTACGCTGAGCATACTCTCATAGCCATTCGACAAAGGTACATTTCCACTGATGATCCATCTCAAAGCCAAGCTGAAGGTCAAGGTGAGGAAGGAAACACAGAGCAAGATAGGTAAGGCGATATTCAAGACCTTGATTTCTTGCTTCTTCGTCATGCGATAGATGGTATAGAAGAGGGCGATGAATCCCAATGTGAGGTTTACCATAAAGAGAATGGTGGCGAATGGGAAGGCGTTGTAGATTCGCTCTGCCTTGTATTGAGTCTTATTTGGTAGCGAGTTGCCGCCGCTTACCTCCTGATACTTTTTCATCTTGTCAAAGAACACGTTCACACGCTCGATGTTTCCTGCTTTCACGTCACCATAGAGCAATGAGAACACATTCTTGATATAGAGCGCGTGCTGATGTTCTACTGCGAGAGGCAACTTATCTACCGACGAAAACCAAGTAGTGGTGCCCGCCTTGATGAAAGGATGGTCCTTGGTAGCTTTCACGTTCTTGGCGAATGTATAAGGTAAAACCTTCAGAGAGATGCCTTGGCGCAGTTCCATGATAATCTGAATCTTGCCGTCGATGTCGGCGGCTTGTTGATGGAATTTGTCTTGCTGTCCGTTGTAATATTCCTGAACATACTGTCCGATGGTGTAACCACCCATGTCTCTATTGAAGAAACTATTCAGTGAAGCATAGTCTGGCAAGTTCATCGCCGTCTTCATCTCTCCGCCCTTGATTTTGATGAATGGCTCGTTAGCCCATACATTGCCATAGAATACCCAACCGGAGAGTACCTGTTCGGCAGTCATGCCTTGGTAATTGCGAGCACCATATATCTTCTTGCAGAAGTCGAGGGCAAAGGTCTGTACCGGACAAATGCGGTCGTTGTAGAGAATGTTGAGTTCGCCAAACTTCTCGGCAGTTTCCTTAGGGAGTACGGCGTTTTGAAGATTTTCGGAAGAAGATTCAGCCTTTGCTGTCTGAACATTGCCAAGACTGAGAATAAGGGCTATTATCAAAGCTCCCTTCTTCAGCAGCGGACTCTTCAAGAGTTTGCGGTATCCGCCCTTTGGGTCGATAAGCATCCAAACCAAGGAGATAAAAAGGAGTGCATAACCTGTGTAGGTGACAGGAATTCCGTAAGGGTCGGCGTTGATGGCGAGTACGCTTCCCTTTCCGTCCTCGTCGTAGGACGACTGGTAGAGGCGATAGGACTGGTGCGAGTAAATGTTGTTCATCGACACCTCGCCCTCGCTCTTCTCATTGCCGTCCGTCACGATGAACTTGGAAGAATAGTCAGCCACGGCATTGGTGCCATCGTGCATCTTTGCCTCAAACTTCTGTAGGCAGAGCGAGAAAGGCAGTTTCTCTTCTTTCATGCCCTGCTCTTCATCGCTAGCCATGTAAGTGTTGACAGGCTGGTTGATGCGCAG
>DHMR01000113.1 GCA_002405875.1 bacterium UBA4637 | reverse complement strand
AAGTGGGCTTATGTTGCTGGTGCTGCCATCGCTATCAAGAAGGGCGTGAAGAGTGCTGCTGACGCTGCCGAGGCTATCGGTATCGGTCTTCAGAGCTTCTGTATCCCTGGTTCTGTAGCTGACGACCGTAAGGTTGGTCTTGGCCACGGTAACTTGGCTGCTCGTTTGCTCCGTGAGGAGACTGAGTGCTTCGCTTTCTTGGCAGGTCACGAGTCATTCGCCGCTGCCGAGGGTGCTATCAAGATCGCCGAGATGGCTAACAAGGTACGTGTAAAGCCTTTGCGCGTTATCTTGAACGGTCTTGGCAAGGATGCTGCTCAGATCATCAGCCGTATCAATGGTTTCACATACGTACAGACCAAGTTCGACTACTACACAAGCGAGTTGAAGGTGGTTCGTGAGATCGCTTACTCTGACGGTCCTCGTGCCAAGGTTAAGTGCTATGGCGCTGACGACGTACGTGAGGGTGTTGCTATTCTCTGGAAGGAGAACGTAGATGTATCCATCACTGGTAACTCTACCAACCCTACTCGTTTCCAGCACCCAGTAGCTGGTACATACAAGAAGGAGCGTTTGGCCGCTGGTAAGCCATACTTCTCTGTTGCTTCTGGTGGTGGTACAGGTCGTACATTGCACCCAGACAACATGGCTGCTGGTCCTGCTTCTTACGGTATGACAGATACCATGGGTCGTATGCACTCTGACGCTCAGTTCGCAGGTTCTTCTTCAGTTCCTGCTCACGTAGAGATGATGGGTTACCTCGGTATGGGTAACAACCCTATGGTAGGTGCTACTGTAGCTATCGCCGTAGCTGTAGACTTGGCTTTGAACAAGAAGTAATACTTCGGTACACAAGGCATCTATGTCTGACAGGACATAGAGATAGGTTTAATTAATATGAATAGGAGGAAAACGGAATGTTTTCCTCCTATTTTTTTTCAATTTGACTTGTTATTTCAATTTGACTTGTTATTTCAATTTGACTTGTTTTTCAATTTTACTTAAGTTGGAGAGGAGATGAAACGAAAATCGTTGCTCCGTGTTCCACCAAGAAATCATAGTCCCTAAATCCCCAAAGCACACTGATGCAGGGCATACCACTGTTTTTTGCCGTCTCGATATCCACATCGCTATCGCCAATGTAGACGGCTTTCTCTCGATCGACCTTCATCTGACGAAGAGCTTCCAAAACGGTATCGGGAGCTGGCTTCTTATGAATGTCCTCTCGCTCGCCGATCGCCACATCCACCAAGTCGCCAAAGAAATGGCGGCATAGGTCTTGGGTCGCTGCATAAAACTTGTTGCTCACGACCGCAATGTGCTTGCCTCTTTCCCGAAGGCTTCGCAGCATCTCCATGACACCCGGATAAGGCTGGGTGGTGTCCAGGTTGTGATGCATGTAGTGCTGCCGGAAGTCCTGGTATGTCTTCTCGAACTTCACGTTGTCCAACCCATCAGGTATGGCGCGTTCCATCAATTTCTTCACGCCATTTCCCACAAACCGACGCACTTCATCTATCGTTCTCTCGGGCATGCCATTGGTACGCAAAGCGTGGTTGCAACTAGCAGCAAGATCCTCCAAAGTAGACAGCAAGGTGCCGTCCAAATCAAAGATGTAAGTGTCAAAATTAAATTGTACACCTTGGGGTGTACGAGTCTTCCAATTATTATCCATCATTTTGTCTCTTTTATCATACCTACATTTTGTCTCTTTTATCATACCTATTATTCATAGGAGATTTATTTGGATTGCAAAGGTACTGAAAAAGTTAGTAACAAATCAAAATGGAGAAGAGAATTAACCTATTTTTAATTCCTTTATTTGGCTGTTTGCCATAATTACTGTACTTTTGCAACCATAAATGAAGAAAACATACTATAAATTACGATAACAGAAAACATAGATAAAAATGAAAAAGAAAAATCAAGCTTCCAAGCTCTACATTTATGGAGCGGGCTTATGCCTATTGGTTGTCATAGGAGTCGCGTATCTCTATGGCTTTTCCTCTTTCTCGAAAAGCAGCGCAACTCAGTATGTCTACATTGACGATGACGACAACATAGACTCTGTGTACAACAAGGTAAAACCGATCGCGCACACGATTCCTCTGCAGGCCTTCCACACGTTGACCAACCACTCTAGTTATTCAGAACATATCCGCACAGGCCGCTATGCCATCCGTCCCGGAGAAGGTGCGCTCAAGGTATGGCGCCACTTCAAGAACGGTCTCCAAGATCCCGTCAGCCTGACGATTCCTTCCGTCAGGACCCTGGATAAATTGGCGGGCGAGTTGGGCAAGCGACTGATGATTGACAGCACGTCCATCTACAAGGCATTGACCGACGAGGCAACTTGCCAGAAATACGGATACGACACTGCGACCATCGCATGTATGTTCATTCCTAACACATACGATATTTACTGGAATGTATCCATCGACAAACTTCTGAGCCGAATGAAGAAAGAGAGCGATCGCTTTTGGAACTTCGAGCGTACGCAGAAGGCGAAGAACATGAACCTCACGCCTAACCAGGTCATTACCCTCGCCAGCATCGTGGATGAGGAGACCGCCAACAATGGAGAAAAGCCGATGGTCGCAGGCATGTACTACAATCGCTTGACATTCCGCGACGCCGAATATCCAAATGGTATGCCGCTGCAAGCTGACCCGACCATCAAGTTTGCCTGGAAAAAGTTTGAGTTGAAGAGAATTTACAACAACCTCCTTCAAATCAACAGTCCGTACAACACTTACAAGAACACAGGCCTTCCTCCAGGGCCAATCCGCATTCCGACCGTAGCTGGCATTGATGCCGTGCTCAACCACGTACATCATCCGTATCTCTACATGTGTGCCAAGGAAGACTTCAGTGGAACTCACAATTTCGCACGCACCTACCAAGAGCACTTGCAGAACGCAGCACGCTACAGCAAGGCGCTCAACGAACGTGGTATCAAATAAACGTGGAACCCGATAAACGTGAAACCCGATAAATGTGGTATCAAATAAAGGAATCGCCCCCCACTTCACAGTGGAGGGCGATTTTTATATTTAGGTATTAGTGTCCATTTTAAGGTAAAAAGATTGTATTCAGGATAACGATTGCAAAGTTACCCCTTTTTTGTGCAATTTCCAAATTTATTTTGATGTTTAAAAACATATTTCGATAAAAAATGTCGGCTAAACGCAAAATTCTTTGTATCTTTGCACCATTAAATAATAATATAACTCATTTTAGTATGGCAGTTAATGAAGAAAACTTGAACGAAGAGAAGAAAAACATCTCTTTCGTTGAACAATTTGTTGAAGAAGACCTCAAGGAAGGAAAGAACGGTGGACGCATTCAAACTCGTTTTCCACCTGAGCCTAACGGTTATCTTCACATCGGCCATGCCAAGGCCATCTGCATGGACTTCGGTGTCGCTGAAAAATACAACGGTGTCTGCAACCTCCGTTTCGATGATACAAACCCTAGTAAGGAAAACAATGAGTACGTAGAAAACATCCTGCAGGACATCCAGTGGTTGGGGTTCAAGTGGGGCAACATCTATTATGCTTCTGATTATTTTGAGAAGTTATGGGATTTTGCCATTTGGATGATCAAGAACGGACATGCCTACATCGACGAGCAGACTGCCGAGGAGATCGCTGCACAGAAGGGTACTCCTACCACTCCTGGTACGGCTAGCCCATACCGCGACCGCCCTATCGAGGAAAACTTGGCTTTGTTTGAGAAGATGAACACTGCCGAAGCTGTCGAGGGGAGCATGGTGCTCCGCGCCAAGTTGGACATGGCCAACCCGAACATGCACTTCCGCGACCCTATCATCTATCGTATCATCCAGACTCCTCACCATCGCACAGGTACCAAATGGCACGCTTATCCGATGTATGACTTTGCCCACGGACAGAGCGACTACTTCGAGGGTGTCACCCACTCTATCTGTACCTTGGAGTTTGTGCCTCACCGTCCACTCTACGATAAGTTTGTCGACTACTTGAAGGAAATGGATGGCACCGCCGACAATCTCCATGACAACCGCCCACGCCAGATTGAGTTCAATCGCCTGAACCTCACGTACACGGTTATGAGCAAGCGTAAATTGCACACTTTGGTTGACGAGCACTTGGTCAACGGCTGGGACGATCCTCGTATGCCGACACTCTGCGGTATGCGTCGTCGTGGTTACTCTCCTGAGAGCATCCGCATGTTCATCGACAGCATCGGCTATACCAAGTTTGATGCCTTGAACGACATGGCGCTCTTGGAGGCTTCCGTTCGCGAGGACCTCAACAAGAAGGCTTGCCGTGTCAGCGCTGTCCTGGATCCTGTCAAGTTGGTCATCACCAACTATCCTGATGGACAGAGCGAGGAGATGGAGGCCATCAACAACCCTGAGAACGAGGCGGATGGCTCACATACGATTACGTTCTCCAAGAATCTCTGGATAGAGCGTGCCGACTTCATGGAGGATGCTCCTAAGAAGTTCTTCCGCATGACTCCAGGCAAGGAGGTTCGCTTGAAGAATGCTTACATCGTGAAATGTACGGGTTGCACCAAGGACGAGAATGGCAACATCACAGAAATCCAGGCTGAATACGACCCTAACAGCAAGAGCGGCATGGAAGGTGCCAACCGCAAGGTGAAGGGTACTCTGCACTGGGTGTCTGCCGAGCATTGCGTGAAGGCTGAGGTACGTGAGTACGACCGCCTCTTCAACGTGGAAAATCCTTCAGCCGACGAGCGCGACTTCCGTGAGTTGCTGAATCCAGAGAGCCTCCATGTTTTCGACAACTGCTACGTCGAGGAATATGCCGCTGGCAAGAAGCCAGGGGAATACCTCCAGTTCCAGCGCATTGGCTACTTCATGGCCGACCCAGACTCAACTCCAGAAAAGCCTGTATTCAACAAGACTGTTGGATTGAAGGACACCTGGGCTAAGAAGAACAAATAACAGAACCTTTCCTTGTTCCTAGTTTCTTGCTCCTCATTGGGATAAGAAACTAGGGCAAGAAAATGTACATGAACAATTTCAAACAATGAACACAGCAGATTTATTTCTTTGGATTCTGGATAACTTAAACTATTGGGTAGTCATGCTCTTCATGGCTATTGAAAGTTCCTTTATTCCTTTTCCATCAGAAGTTGTCGTGCCGCCAGCTGCCTGGAAGGCTATGGATCCAGCCAGCAACATGAGTTTCATTCTGGTCGTGGTCTTCGCCACCCTGGGTGCGGACTTGGGAGCACTGATCAATTACTTCATCGCCAAGTGGGTAGGCCGCCCTATCATTTATCGTTTTGCAGACAGCCGTTTAGGCCACATGTGCCTAATCGACCGTGAAAAGGTAGAAAAGGCTGAAGAATATTTCCGTAAACACGGAGCCGCCTCTACGATTTTTGGACGACTGGTTCCGGCGGTTCGCCAGCTGATTAGTATACCGGCAGGTTTGGCAGGTATGCACTTGGGCAAGTTCCTGCTCTATACCACGATTGGTGCAGGTGTCTGGAACACGGTATTGGCAACCATCGGCTGGGGAATCTATCAGTACACGGACTACAAGACCACCCAAGACGTTTATCAACAAGCAGTCAAGTATAGCCACGAGATTGGATATGTGATTTTGGCACTGGCTGTTATCGTTGTCGCCATCATCGCCTACAAAGGTTTGAAGAAGAAATAAAAAAGAAAATGAAAATAAGCTGTACTGTTGCTCTCGCAAGTTGAACCGTACAGATGGAATGAAAATAGGAAAATTTTAATGAGAAATCCCCGAAGGTAAAGAGACCTTCGGGGATTTCTTATTTCATCTCATTCATGCTTTTTGAAACGCTTCTTTCGAAAAAGACAAAGTTTTTTTTCGAAAAAGCCTAAAGTCTCACAAAATCAAGTAATTTTTCTTTGAAGAAAAGCTCAATATTAATTCAAGCCAGAGAAGTCTTTGATACGCTGTTCTTCCGACATTTGGCAGATGAGGAGCGTACCGTCTTCTTCGGCGACGATATATCCCTCCAAGCCTTGAATGACGACTTTCTTCTCGCTCAGGGTATGCACAATGTTATTCTTGGATTCTATCATTTGGATGCTAGGTCCTATCGTGGCATTTCCTTGAGCATCCTTGCGGGACTGAGCCAACAGGCTTCCCCACGTACCCAAGTCGCTCCAGCCGAAATCAGCCGGGAAGACAAAGATTTCCTCAGCCTTTTCCATAATGGCGTAATCGATGGAGATACTTTCACATTCCGGGTACCTCAGGTCTATCTCCGCCTGCTCCTTATCCGTACCATAAATGCTACGCATACTTTCGAAAATCTTAGCTATGCCTGGCTGATATACTCGAAAGGCATTGACGATGGTGGCGGCACTCATGATAAAGATTCCCGCATTCCAGAAGAAGTTGCTATCTTGGATATATTTCTGGGCGGTAGACAAATCAGGCTTCTCATGGAACTGATCGACACGGAAGATTTCATGATTTCGAGCCGACGGGGTGGTGAGATCTCCCTGGATATAGCCATATCCCGTCTCAGGACGAGTCGGTTTCATTCCGAGCGTAACGATGCTATCCGTCTCTCCGGTAAACTTCAAGGCAGAGAGGATAACGCGACGGAATTCATTGGAATTCATCACGACATGGTCGGAAGGAGATACGACGATATTGGCGCGAGGATCTTTCTCCTTGATGCGCCAACTGATATAAGCCACGCAAGGAGCTGTATTTCTTCGACAAGGTTCCTGAAGAATATTGCCCTCAGGGATCTCAGGCAACTGCTCATGAACAAGAGCTGCATATTTCTTATTGGTAACTACCCATACATTCTCTGGGAGACATACGCCCTCGAAACGGTCGAACGTAAGTTGAAGTAATGAACGTCCCGTACCCAAGACATCGATAAACTGCTTCGGTCTCTCCTCCGTGCTCATAGGCCAAAATCTACTGCCCACGCCACCAGCCATGATGACCAAATGATTACTGTTGTTAGCCATACGCTATAATTTACTAATATTAATGAGTGCAAAGATAGTAAAAATGATTGAAAACAACAAATTTAGGGCAAGGAATTTTCCCTGCCCTAATTTCTTTTTGTGAAATATGGTCAATAATTCAACCTGAATCCATACTTTCCACCTCAACTCAATGTATTCAATTCTTTAAATCAATGTTTTCAATTCTTTCTTCCACTCGGCGTATGCCTCCAGGTATGCCGCACGGTTGGCCTCATCTGGTTCGATGACCGCCAACTTCTTAAGAGAAGCGAAAGCTTCGTCATGATCTTTGTAAATGCCCGCACCGATACCTGCGCCCTTGGCTGCACCGGCACTGCCATCGGTCTCATAGAGTTCGATGGTCGCTCCGCTCACTCCTGCCAAGGTATCACGGAAGAGCGGGCTCAAGAACATGTTGGCCTTGCCAGCATGAATCTTCTTGATATCCATGCCCATCTGTTGCATGATTTCCATTCCATAGCAGAAACTGAACACGATGCCTTCTTGCGCGGCACGCACGATATGAGCACGATTGTGCTTGTTGAAGCTGATGCCACGGATAGAGCAGCCCACCTCCTTGTTCTGGAGCACACGCTCCGCTCCATTGCCAAACGGAATGATCTTGACGCCATCACTGCCAATAGGCACACTGGCAGCCAAATCGTTCATGTCGGCATAGCTGACATCTGGAGTAATATTGCGATGAACCCAGGCATTCAGGATGCCCGTACCATTGATGCACAAGAGGACTCCCAGACGATCCAAGTCCGTGGTGTAGTTGGCATGTGCAAAGGTGTTGACACGGCTCTTCGGATCGTAGTTGACATCGCCCAAGACGCCATAGACGACACCAGATGTGCCGGCGGTGCTTGCGATTTCGCCAGGATTGAATACGTTGAGGCTGACGGCATTGTTAGGTTGGTCTCCAGCTCGATAGGAAATCGGCGTGCCTTCCTTCAAGCCAAGTTCCTCGGCGGCCGCCTTGGATACGACGCTCTGAACAGAGAAAGTCGGGACTATGTCGGCAAGAATACTTTCGTCAAAGCCGAAATAGTCGAGCAAGAACTTGGCTGGTTTCTTAGCCGTGAAATCCCACACCATGCCTTCGGACAGGCCGCTGATGGTAGTCTTCACCTCGCCAGACAGTTTCATGGCAATATAGTCGCCCGGCAACATAATCTTGTCGATCTTGTCGAAAATCTCCGGTTCGTTATCTTTCACCCAAGCCAATTTGGAAGCCGTGAAATTACCCGGAGAATTGAGCAAGTTGCGCAAGCACAAGTCTTCCCCTAAGTCGCGGAAAGCCTTCTCACCATAAGGTACGGCACGGGAATCGCACCAAATGATACTAGGGCGGAGCACCTGCTGGTTCTTGTCGACGCAAACCAAGCCGTGCATCTGATAAGAGATGCCAATGGCGAGAATATCCTCTCCCTTGGCGCCCGTCTCTGCCATGATCTTCTTGAGAGACAACTTGGCGTTGTCCCACCACATCTGTGGATCTTGCTCTGCCCAACCGGTCTTGACCGCCATGATGGGAGCCTCATGGTCTGGATAGAAAGCGGAAGCGGCAATCTCGCCACTGTCTACATCTGTAAGCGAAGCTTTTACAGAACTAGAACCTACATCAAAGCCTAATAAATATCTACTAGCCATAATTGTTCGTATTTTTAGATTGTTAAATTTCTTTCGTTTAATAGGATAGTTACCAACTTTAATGATAGTACGAACAAGTATGGTTTTTCCCCTTAAAAAATTTCAAGCTGAACGATTTTTACAACAGCTACAACGCTTCCTCCTCATCCCAAAACGAGAGAGACAAGTCTTGCTGGCAACCATCAGACAAGGTGGAATCCGAGGTAGACGTTCCCTCGTCGTGAGAAGAAAACTTCAAGACCAACTGTTGGGCCAACTGCGCCTTGAAATTTAGGCGATAAACCCCATGTCCGCTCCCCTTTTCGATCACAGAGGAAGCATCCTTGGCGTTCTTGATGAGATATTGAGTGACATAAGAATGTACCTCCTTGTAATTCAGAGGAGAAAACATCGAATTACAAGAATTAAACACATGGCGAGCTATCTTTTCTGTCTTGAGTCCATCATCGCCAGCCAAAGCCAGTACCTTTAATATCTCAACATCAAAATTCATAGGAATCAAAATCTCGATACACAAAAAGCCGCGGCATCCCCTGGAATAAGAGTGTCGCGGCTCCTTGAATGTTATGTTCTTTTTTATGCGAGAGCAACCTTGTTGTCCTCATCCTTAATCTTACCCTCCTTGAGAAGCCAACCAATACCGAGAATGGCGTCCTCAGTAGAGATGTTAGCTGCCTTTGCTACTTCTGCGAGAGAAAGAGCATGATCTGCTGCTGCCAAAGCCTGGTAAACATCACCAGCTCTGAAACCAGCGTTCTCTGCATTCAAGAAAATAGTCTCTTCTTTCTTTGCTACAGTTGTTTTCTTTGCTGCTGTTGCCTTCTTTGCAGCAGGAGCTTTCTTGGCTGCAGTCTTCTTGGCTGCTGTTGCCTTTGTTGTTGCTTTCTTTTCTACCATGTTCAAAGTATGTTAATAATGTTTTCTCTAATTTCTGCTACAAAATTACGAATATTATTTGATTATTTAGTGTTTTTTCAGAAAAAAGTAAGCCTAAAACGAAAAAAGTGTTGCATTTCTTGATTTAAGTCAAGAGTATGCAACACTTAATCCGTTATTTTTTAGTCATTTATGACTTTTCTTCTCTATTTTTTGATTTTTTAAGAACAAATATTTGGAGGCATTATCAATCCTTCAAATCAAGCTTGATCTCCAGTTCATCCAACTGCTTTGGATCCAACTCCGATGGAGCGTCGAGCATGACGTCACGTCCAGAGTTGTTCTTAGGGAAGGCGATGCAGTCACGGATGCTGTCGAGACCCGCCAAGATGCTGACGAAGCGATCCAAGCCAAAGGCGAGACCTGCGTGAGGTGGCGCTCCATACTTGAAGGCATTCATCAAGAAGCCAAACTGAGCCTCGGCACGCTCTGGAGTAAAGCCGAGAACCTCGAACATCTTCTCCTGCAACTTGGTGTCATGGATACGCAAAGAACCGCCACCTACTTCGATACCATTGCAAACGAAGTCGTATGCCTTGGCACGTACCTGCTCTGGATGCTCGTCCAGCAATGGGATGTCGTCAGGGTTAGGCATGGTGAATGGATGGTGCGTAGCCATCAAGCGCTGCTCCTCATCGCTCCACTCGAAGAGAGGGAAATCGATAATCCACAAGCACTTGAACACGTTCTTGTCACGAAGGCCCAGACGGTCGCCCATCTCCAAACGAAGAGAACAGAGCTGGATGCGGGTCTTGTTGGCATTGTCGCCGCTCAAAATCAACACAAGGTCGCCATCCTTGGCACCCATCACGGTCTTGATTTCAGCCAACTCCTCTGGAGAGTAGAACTTGTCGATGCTGCTCTTCACGGTACCGTCGGCATTGTACTTGATGTAAACCAAACCCTTGGCACCCACCTGAGGGCGCTTCACGAAGTCGGTCAACTCATTGAGCTGCTTGCGGCTGTAGTCGGCGCAACCTGGCACACAGATACCACCGATATACTTGGCCTCATCGAATACGGAGAAATTGCCTTTGCCGGTGAAGGCATCCTTGAGCTCCACGAACTCCATGCCGAAGCGCAAGTCTGGCTTGTCGCTACCGAAACGCTTCATGGCCTCATGCCAAGTCATCTGCTGCAACTTAGGCAACTCCACGCCACGAATCTCCTTGAACAAGTGGCGAGCCATCTCCTCGAAAAGGTTGATGACATCGTCCTGGTCCACGAAACTCATCTCGCAGTCGATCTGAGTGAACTCTGGCTGACGATCGGCACGCAAGTCCTCGTCACGGAAACATTTGGCTATCTGGAAGTAGCGGTCGAAACCTGCTACCATCAAGAGCTGCTTCAAGGTCTGCGGGCTCTGTGGAAGAGCATAGAACTGACCTGGGTTCATACGAGAAGGAACCACGAAGTCACGGGCCCCCTCTGGAGTACTACCGATCAAGACAGGAGTCTCTACCTCCATGAAGTTCTGGCTGTCGAGGAAGTTGCGAATCAAGATGCACATACGGTGACGCAACTCCAAGTTCTTACGTACCGTAGGGCGGCGCAAGTCGAGGTAACGATACTTCATGCGGATATCATCGCCACCATCCGTGTTATCCTCTATCGTGAAAGGAGGTGTCAAGCTTGGCGAGAGCACGTTGAGCTCCTTGGCCAAGATTTCGATGTCTCCAGTCTCCATCTTAGGGTTCTTGCTCTGTCTTTCACTGACCACTCCCTTGACCTGGATGCAATATTCACGGCCAAGTTTGTTGGCTGCATCACACAAATCTTTGTTGTCGGCCTCGTTGAATACCAACTGTGTGATGCCATAACGGTCGCGCAGGTCGACGAATGTCATACCACCCATCTTTCTTGAGCGCTGTACCCATCCGGCAAGCGTTACTTCCTTGCCGGCATCAGAGAGTCTAAGCTCTCCACAAGTATGTGTTCTATACATATTTATATTATATGAATTGTTTCTGAAGTGCAAAATTACAACAATTCGGGCAAAGAACAAAAAAAAATCGCAAAAATATTTCATAATAATACTTTTGCGATTCATTTTCCTTCTGAATTTTTCAGAACGATTCTATCCGGTTTCTTCTGAAAGACTTTATTTTATTTCATCTTACGGAACATCTGCCGATGGAATTTCTCCTCCGCCTTGATGACACCCAACACCTTGCTGGCTGGCAACACATACATGAAGCGGGTGTGATATTCCTGTTGCAGTTGCTTAATCTGAATGTCAAGCTCGTCCTGACGATGGATGGCGTTCTCACATGCCTTGTTGTCCTTGGGATTGATCTGACGGAATCGACGCATCTCATCGAAGAGCATCCGTTGCTTTTTCATCATCTGACGATAGATGGGGAAAAACTTCGATGCCTCCAACGGTGACAGGCACGCCTCCCGTGTGATGAATTGCTCCAAGTCAGCCTCGAACTTGGCAGGATTGAACGGTGGTCGCTTCTTGGGCTGAGCCTCGACGGTGGCCTGCGCCACAAGCATCAATAGCAATACGAGCCATACTTTCAAGAGGTTTCTCCCCTCCCCTGCCTGGGATAATCTATTTCGTCTCATCATGTTGTTTCGATTTTTTTGAAGTGAAACAGGATTCACGTTTACATGCCTCCCTGGTTGTCGGATGCCAACGAGGCATAGATGTCCTGGTTGTCGATCATCGTATAGTCGGCCATTTGATCAAAAGTGCCATATTCCGAACCGCTCTCCACCGCAGGTTGTTCTGCGGCATGGGCGACCGAAACGGAGCTTGAGGCATGATGGCTGTAGTACAAGCCTCCCCCTGCAAGCACGACGGCGACTCCGACGGCAGCGGCGACCTTGCGCAATGACACACGACGCCACCACGTTGCCGGATGCATCTCTATCACACGAGCATCCGCCTCTGGCAAGCGTTCCATCAACCGATCTGCGAAAGCGTCGAAATAACCTTCCGGCACGGAAAAAGGATTGGCATTGCCCAACTTATCTTTTAATATCTTTTCTTCCTTCATCATATTTTTCCTTATTATAATAATGTGACGTACAAGCCCACCGATGGTTTAATCTCGATTCGAGAAATATTCCGTTATTTTTTTCACCGCCAGATGATAAGACGCCTTCAGCGCCCCCTCGCTGGTATGGAGTATCTTGCTCATCTCGGAATATTTCATCTCATCGAAATACTTCATGTGGAAGACCATGCGCTGCACTTCGGGCAGCCGAGCCACCGCCTCTTGCAACAAGGCTTGCGTCCGGTCGCCGTCGAAGTATTCGTCAGCCATCAGTCGGTTGGCCACGCTGAGGTCCTCGTCCGCACTGATGCTACCGCTTGCCTTCAACCTGCGCACGAAATCCAGCGCCTCGTTGATGGCTATGCGACAAAGCCATGTGCTGATCGTCGACTTGCCCTGGAAGGTATCCAGGCTGTTCCACGCCTTGATGAAAGTGTTTTGAAGCACATCGTTGGCATCCTCATGATTCAACACGATACGACGAACCTTCCAATATAGCATCTCACTATACTGGTGCACCATCGCCGAAAACCCTTCCCTACGAGTCATGGGGTCATTCAGCAGGCATGTCAGCTCTTGATCGCTTAACTTACTAGACACACTCTTTTTGCTTTAACGATAATTTTTCACTAAAAAGTCATAGATTACCTTGTCGTAACCGTAGACATCCGGGTACTCTACCCATCCCTCCCTCGACTTACCTTTCATGGGATAAATGGTGTAATAGGCGAGATAGACGGGCACGGGCGGGTCTACCTGGATGGAACCGATGATGCGGCTCTTGTCGTTCAGCGAGTCGGCGGTCATGCAGTAGTTCAAGTCTTCGAGCAATTTCTCGTCCTTGCCCTTCAGGATAAACTTGGCGAGCTCAAAGGGTTTCTCGACCCTGACGCACCCATGCGACACCCCTCGGTCCTGACGGCTGAACACATCCCGGCTGGAAGTATCGTGCAGATAGACGGAGAAGTTGTTGTCAAACCGGAAGATGAGCCGTCCCAGGCTATTTCCCTTGCCTCCCCTCTGTACGACGGCATATTGCGGGTCATGGAGCATGCCTCGATGCACCAAGTGCATGTCAACCTCCTTGCCCGTTCGTCGATCCATCACGAAGAAGCCCCTTCGCTCACAGTAGGATCGGCTGAAATAATGAATCATATCCTTTTCCACAATGCTTCTCGGCACAATCCACCGCGGGTTGACGTCCATTCGCTTGATGGCGCTCGTCAGCAATGGAGTCTTGGTCTCAAAACTTCCACATCCGATGCGCATGCCAAGCGTGTCCTTGTCATCTACGGCCATCAGATGGAACGAAGGGATGTTGACGAAGACATATCGGCGGTGCCCCTGAGGATAATCAGCCAGTCGCCATCGGCTGCGCTCCATGTTGCAAAACACCTTCTCCCGCCAGTTCTTGGACCCCTTGCGCGAGGCGTATTCCGTCACCAATTCCTTGTAGAAGTCGCTGGAAGGCTGGATGTCTCTCAGGAACACCGATACAGAATCCTTCCGAATCTTACGAAGGGCCATCTCAAAGAATTGTCGGTTGGAATGGTCCATCTTGATATCAAATAACCCCCGGAATCTCACCGCACGCTGGATGGTGTCGGGCTTGCTGGGCTTGAGCGTATCGACCTGGTTGAAGACAAAGGTAGGATTCATATAGCCAAATCTCTGACCTATGGCATAGCGCAAGTAAGCCTTCGTCAACTGGTACTCCAACTTTCCCAGCACCTTGTTGATGTCATTATTCTCATCAAAATCCAAGTTTCTCACCCGACGGATGCCTTCTTCTATCTGCGGGGCGCAAAAGCGGCGGGGAGAAAAGCCCCACTCGCCGACCTTCTGGAGATAGCTCAGGAGCGTATCAGCCTGAGGGGTAACCCCATGACGACTCACCCACAAGAAGTCACCTTCCTGCAAGTAATGGTTCTTGGTTCGGAAATCCGCTGTCAACCCATCATTGTCACGACGTACCATGCTGTCGATTACTTGCCGTATCAGACGGGAGTTCATCGAAAACTCATGCTTCCCGTATTCCTGATACTCCGCCAACGTAAGACGCTGCGTCGTACTTGGCACTTTCTCTTGGCAAGAAGTGACCAAGAAGAGCACAATGACCAAGTTGAGAATTTGATGTATTGTTTTCACTTTCTGGAAAATCTACTCCTTTCTCTCATTCATTGGTTTGCTTTTCTTTCATCCATGGGTTGACCTATCGTTTCACACTGATTTTTCGCGCTACGGTACCCACCTTCACAATGTAGCAGTTGGCAGGAAGCGAAAGGTCTATACGCTTGTCATTTCCGTCAATCTTAGCCTCGTAGACTTTCTGCCCCACGATGTTATAGACGGTAACGGTCAGACCGTTGGCCCCCGTAATGTGCAGCGAGCCATTGTAATAATTGATGCTTATCTGACTGAAATCGATGCTATTGATTTCCAGGATAGGATCAGCCTTGGCGAATGCAGTTTGCACCCCCATAGCCATGCCTACGGCAAACAATATAGTGAGTAGATTTTTGACCATATATCTTCGTTTCATTTGCAAATTCAACAATTTCGTTCATTATCATCTGCAAAAATAACAAAAAAAGTAGAATGTTGGTCACGCAACACCCTACTTTTAAGTTTATTTAAGTATCGGATTCCTTCGATTACATCACGCCGTCAGCGCGGAGCTTCTGCTGCCATTTCCAGGCAGAAGCCAGCACGTCCTCCAACTTAGCCTCAGCCTTCCAGCCGAGCACCTTGTTGGCCTTGGTGCAGTCGCCCCAAATTTTCTCGATATCGCCCTCACGACGAGGACCATACTTCCAGTTCAACTTCACGCCCGTAGCTTTCTCGAAGGTCTCGACAATCTCGAGGGTCGAGTTACCCTTGCCCGTACCGATGTTGAAATATTCGATAGGCTCTGTCTCCTGGTCGAGCACACGAGCCATGGCTGCCACGTGAGCCTTGGCGAGGTCTACGACATAGATGTAGTCACGGATGCAAGTTCCATCAGGAGTGTCATAGTCATTGCCGAAGATGGTCAACTCCTTGCGGATGCCCATGGCAGTCTGTGTAACGTAAGGAATCAAGTTGTTTGGCACACCATTTGGCAGCTCGCCGATCTCAGCGGATGGATGAGCACCGATTGGGTTGAAGTAGCGCAGGATGATGCTCTTGATGTTAGCGCCACTATGGATATAGTCAGCAATGATCTGTTCATTGATTTCCTTGGTGTTTCCATAAGGAGAAGTAGCCTTCTGATGAGGAGCCTCCTCAGTGACAGGCAGATTCTCAGGCTTAGGTTGGCCATAGACGGTACAACTAGAAGAGAAGATGATACCCTTCACGTTGTATTTCGGCATCAGTTCCAAGAGGTTGATCAGAGACACGATGTTGTTACGATAATACAGAAGAGGTTTCTGCACACTCTCGCCCACAGCCTTGCTGGCAGCGAAGTGGATGATACCCTCGATGGCAGGATATTTCTGGAACACAGCCTCAGCAGCATCCTTGTCGCGCAAGTCAACCTTCTCAAAGGCAGGACGGATTCCCGTGATTTTCTCTATTCCATCGAGAACCTCAATCTTAGAGTTGGACAGGTCGTCGACGATAACAACATTGTAGCCTGCTTGCTGCAATTCTACGGTAGTGTGACTTCCAATAAAGCCGGTACCACCTGTTACCAAAATTGTTTGTTTCATTGCTAGTTTCTTTTGTTTTGTTGAATAATTGATATCCGCCGACAAAAGTAATGTTTTTTTTTGAAACAGCAAAATAAAACAAATATTTTTTGACGATTTCTTTCAGATGAATCCCAATTTCTTTCAGATGAATCGTAGATTCTGATACTTCAGAGATTAAGACGCCCCACAGATTCAGGCATATTCCCAAACTAGACGCATCACAGATTGACAGGCGCACGACCAAGTGCGTGTGACATCAATTTTGTAAAGATAATTCGCTAGCCCCATTGAAATGCCACACGAGCGAATATCATTTACTACGCGAGGGGAAAAACAAAACTACCCGTGGTTTGAATTTTTTCCTCCCGAGGTAAAAATAAAAGTGGGTCGAGGCAAAGAGCCTTGGTCCCAACAGAGATTTTTTCGCCTCTTCCAAAATGTAAAATAATTTCAGCACAGCCTATCTAATAAGAGACGATTATCGGTTTGACTTGACATCAATGACAAGTTAGGCTTGCCACCAATAACAAGATAGGCTTGCCACCAATGGTCAGAAAACATAATAATACTTAAAATAATGAGTATAATATATAAAATAATTGGTGCTCTGTGAATTTTTCATTATCTTTGTTCGGATTAAAAGTGGAGAATAGGCAAAAACTCTCCAAGATGACAAACAATTGATATTTTAAACCTTTTAAACACGAGAAAATGATGAGTAAGTATTTCGCAGAATCAGAATTGATTATAAATGAAGACGGAAGTTGCTTCCACCTTCATCTCAAACCTGAGCAGTTGGCAGACAAGGTTATATTGGTGGGCGACCCTGGACGTGTGTCACTGGTAGCCTCTCATTTCGAGGACAAGGAGAGCGAGGTGTCCAGCCGTGAGTTCCACTCCATCACAGGTTCCTACAAGGGCAAACGAATCACGGTGCAGAGCACGGGTATCGGTTGCGACAACATCGACATCGTACTCAACGAGTTGGATGCGCTCGCCAACATCGACTTCAAGACTCGCACAGAGAAACCAGAGCATCGCCAGTTGACTATCGTCAGAGTGGGAACTTGTGGTGGTCTGCAACTCAACACTCCTGCCGGCACCTACGTCGCCACAGAGAAGAGCGTCGGCTTCGACGGCTTGCTGAACTTCTATGCCCGCCGCAATGAAGTTTGCGACCTCGACTTCGAGCACGAGTTCAAGCGCCAAGTAAAATGGAACGACCAGATAGGCAATCCCTATTGCGTCAACAATGATCCAGAGCTGTTGGATCGCATTGCAGGCGACGACATGGTGAGAGGTGTCACAGTAGCTTGCGGTGGTTTCTATGGTCCACAAGGTCGTGAGCTACGCATTCCGCTAGCCGACCCAGAGCTTAATCAAAAGATTGAGGCATTCGAGTATAAGGGACTACGTGTCAACAACTTCGAGATGGAAAGTTCTGCTTTGGCAGGCCTCTCACTGCTTTTGGGGCACAAGGCCATGACCTGTTGTATGGTGATAGCCAATCGCCGTGCCAAGAGTGCCAATACAGGGTACAAGAATAGCATCGACGGACTCATCAAGCTCGTGCTTGACAGAATCTAAAATCTCGAAGATAGAATTTAAAATTGTTTTAAATTTGGAACAGGAACTTATATATAAATAAAAGAACGTATATAAATAAAAGAACGTATATAAATAAAAGGAAAAAAGAAAAAGAAGAACATCATTATGACAAACTCCGAAGAATGTATTTGCGCCTTGGCGACTCCAGCTGGAGGTGCGATAGGAATTATACGTATCAGCGGCAACGAATCCATATCCATCGCCGACAAGGTCTTTCGTGCAGCCAATAAGAAGCCGCTATCAGAGGCAAAACCCAACACGTTGCACTATGGCGAAATCTTGGACAAACAAGGCAAGACCATCGACGACGTATTGGTCAGCGTATTCAAGGCACCTCACAGTTACACAGGGGAAAACAGCATAGAAATTTCTTGCCATGGCAGTAGATACATTCTTCAACAGGTTCTGCAACGCCTCATTGAGGTGGGTTGTCGCCAAGCCGAACCTGGCGAATATACCCGTCGTGCCTATATGAACGGCAAGATGGACCTCTCGCAAGCTGAGGCTGTCGCCGACTTGATAGCCTCAACCAACAAGGCAACCCATGATATGGCAATGAGCCAGCTGAAAGGTCACTTCAGTAGCGAGCTTTCACGATTGCGCGAGAAGCTCTTAAAGATGACATCGTTGCTGGAACTAGAGCTGGACTTCAGCGACCACGAGGAACTGGAGTTCGCCGACCGCTCGGAGCTCAAGGCACTCGCCGAGGAGATAGGGCATCGCATCACCACCCTCGCCCACTCCTTCGAGACAGGAAATGCCCTCAAACAAGGAATCCCCGTAGCCATCGTGGGCAACACGAATGTGGGCAAGAGTACCCTTCTCAACCTTTTGCTCCATGAAGAGAAGGCCATCGTGAGCGACATCCACGGCACCACTCGTGACGTCATCGAAGACACCACAGAGATTGATGGCATCACCTTCCGTTTCATCGACACCGCGGGCATTCGAGAGACTGACGATGTAGTAGAGAACATCGGTATCGAGCGCACCTTCCAAAAATTGGACGAGGCCAAGATTGTCATCTGGGTAACGGATGCCGAACCTTCTCCAGAAGAAGAGAAGCAAATCTTGGAGCGAACTGCCGGCAAGCGACTCATCAACATTCAGAACAAGATGGACGAGTTGGCCGATCCCGACATATATCGCAGAGACCTGATAGCCATGAAGACGCTCAACAGCAATCTCCCAAATGGGCTAAACCTTCAAGTCATCCATGCGAGTGCAAAGCTCAACATCAACATGGATGTTTTGGAGCAGGCTCTCGTGAAAGCAGCCGACATACCCGAGATAACAGAGAATGATGTCATCATCACGTCAGCAAGACATTACGAGGCTCTGATGAAAGCTCATGAGTCCTTGCAAAGGGTATTGGAATCCATGGATGCAGGGATGAGCGGCGACCTCATTGCCGAGGACCTTAAGATGGTATTGGAGGCATTGGGCGAAATTACTGGTGGACAGATTAGTAGCCAAGAGACATTAAACAATATCTTCAAGCATTT
>DHMR01000081.1 GCA_002405875.1 bacterium UBA4637 | reverse complement strand
ATCTCGCTGTCGAAGTAGATATCTACCGATTGTTGCTCTGGCAAATGTACGTTGATGCTTACCTGAGGGTTGCGGTTCAAGTCCTTGAATCTATCTCCAATCTCCTTGACGAATGCCTTGATGTCAGAGTGCGCCACGGTGAGACGGCGGTTCTGGGTCTCCGTCTTGCGGAACTCCAAGATCTCGTTGATGAGGTTGAGCAATCTTTCCGAACTGGCATGGATGCTCTTCACCTTTTTGGCGAGCACTTCCGGCAAACGTCTGTCTGCCATCAAGTCTTCCAATGGACCCATGATGAGGGTGAGCGGCGTGCGCAACTCGTGGGTGATGTTGGTGAAGAAGCGCAGGCGCTCCTCGTTGAGCTCTTGCTTCTGCTGAGATTCCCACTTGGTTTTTTCGAGAGAGCTGCGGAGCTTCAGCTCGTTG
Source organism: bacterium UBA4637 (assembly GCA_002405875.1). The sequence goes on along the minus strand of DHMR01000081.1, from coordinate 6,155 downwards.
GTGTAGGAGCGCACGATGTAGAAGATGATGCCGCCCACGATGAGTAAGTAGATCATCTTAGCCCACCAAGTGAGTAACAATGGAGGTTCCACTACCACCTTCATCTCAGCCACCTTGGCGTTCTCCCATTCCTGGTTCTTGAGCTTGGCTCTCACCTGGAAGGTATATTTGCCAGGACTGAGGTTGCGGAAGGTCACCTCGTTGTCGCCCTCGGTCTCAAACCATTTGTCGTCGAGTCCCTTCATCAGGTAAGAATACTCCACGTTGCCCTCCTGTGCGAAGTTTCGGCTGGTGAAGGTTATCTTGAAGGTGTTCTCGTCGTATTTCAGATGCGCCACGCCATCCTCGTCGAGTGGAACGATGGAGCGTTGCTGTTTCTCCGTGGTATTCAAGATTTGTTCGCAGTCGATAATTTCCACGGTAGGTACATCTGTTTGTTCGGATAGAAGTTGTGGGTTGAAATAGCAGATGCCATTGGGTGAACCAAAGCAAATGATGCCTTCTGGCGAGATACCTGCTGATCCTACTGTAAAATTGCCTGCTGGGATGCCACTTTTATAGTCGTAGTTATAGAATCTCTGTCTACGTCGATCGAAACAGGCTATCCCGGAAAACATGCTTACCCATATGTTTCCTTGTCTGTCCTGCACAAGTGCTTGAATGTGGCTTTCCTTTAAATCTTGCCTTTCATCATATACTTTGTATGATTTGGGATAGTTTGCTTTGGGTATGTAAACCAACCCTTTGTAAGTGGCAGCCCAAATGCCACCATCCTCATCTTTCAATAATTGGTTGATGGAGTTGGAGGGAAAACCGGTACTGTTGTCGAGGTGTGCCACAAGCTTCTTGTATTTGTTGAATATATAAATGCCTCTGGCAAGAGTTCCGATCCAAAGATGTCCGTAGTCATCCTCTAGGATAGAATATGGAATGGCTGAATCGCCAATGATACGGTTAATGCCTTCTTCCTTAGTTGCCACATTATTATATATAGTGTATATGCCATTCTCTGTTCCAGCCCAAACTTTATCGTACTTGTCTATATAGAGGGCGTTTACATCAAGATCTTTTGTACACTCAATTCGGGTAATGGCTCCTGTACTAGGATTAAGCATCAATAGTCCATTGTCTGTAGTGCCAAACCAGACGTTTCCTTTCTGGTCCGTTCTGAAGATATAAACAGAAGATATGGCATTGGATATGTATTGTGCGAAGTTCCAAGAATGTTGGATTTTGGTTTGGCTGAATAGTGTCACCGTATTGTCTTGTCCTATCCATAAGTTGGAGCGGACTGGGTCGATATATACCGCCGATACGTTTAGGATAGGCATCCCTAGGCAGGTGAGAGTTCTGAACATGGACTTATCATCTGGGATGAAATCTACTCCAGAGCTGTAGTTTGCAATCCACATATTGCCAAAATTGTCTTCAACAATTCTTCTTGTATTATTGGATGAAAGTCCAAAATTTTCTTTGGTTACTTGTTCGAAAGCGACCTGGCTGCGGCAAGGGTCAGAGTATTTGTTGAGGTTTAGCTTACTGATGCCACCAATGTCTGATGCCACCCAAAGTGTATGGTCTTTGGTTTCAATGATTTGATGGATGTTGTCGCCTGCCAGGCTTGCAGGGTTGTCTTTTTGGTGCTTGTAGATGCGAAATGTTCCATTTGCAGGAGTATATATGGCTAGTCCTTTGTTGGTACCTACCCAGATATTTTGCAAGTGGTCTATGAAGACACATCGAACGTTGTTGCCTGGCAAGCTGGAAGGTACATTGGGCTTGTTGCAGAAAAATTTGCTTCTTCCTGTATGGATGTTGTATGTTATCATCCCCTCCATACGTAATCCTATGTAGAGGTTTCCTTTGCCGTCGTCAGTAATGCTTCGTATGCCATTGTGAAATTTGGGTAATTTGCTGGCGCTGATATAATGATGTTTATTTGTGATAGGGTCATAGTTGTAGATTCCTCCATTGTACTTGGCAAGCCAAAGTGTGGAATCAGCGGCAAGCGTGATGGCGACAATGTCTAGTTTGTCTTTGTTGTCTATATACAATGGGTGTATGCGTTGGGTCTTGCAGTCATAGACATTCACTCTTCCGTCCTTGGAGTATATCCAAATACTGTTGCTTTTAGCATGATAGAGTAATCCAACATGCTCGTTGTTGCTGATGTTGGAATTGGAAGTGGTGAATACAGTGCAGGTGTTACCTGCTATTCTGTTGAGCCCCCACTCTGTTGCGGTCCATACAAAGCCCTGACCATCGATGACCATGTCATCGACGAATCCGTTGGAGAGCCCTTCTTTGATACTAATGTTCTTAATGGAATAAGGCTGTTGGGCGAATAAGACAGCTTTGACGCAAAATACCAAGAGTGAAATGAGTAATACCTTTTTCATACTGTTATTCTGTTTTTAGTGATATAATAAAGATGGCATTACCTTCAATAAGCCATGCTTAATTATCTGCAAAGATATAAAATATTAATGAATTATGCAAATTTAGTATAGACGATTTTTCGAGAATGACTAGTTTCCACCTATGATTGACCAATTCGCACTCGTCAGGATTAGTTTGACGAAAATGTACCCATCATCTGACGAATTTAGAATTGGCAGTTTGCAGAAAACATTATACTTTTGCAGCGTTCGATTTAAGTAATCGTAACAACTAGCAAGAAAAATTAGATTAAACAACATTAATAAAACCTATTAAGTTATGAATGTAATAACCAGCAAGATGGACAAAAAGATGCTTGCAGCTTCCTTGCTCAGCATCGGATTGGCAAGTATCCCTACACAGGGAATCTTGGCTAGTGAGACTCTGATGAACAGAGTCCAGGTTCAGCAACAGCAAACCATCAAGGTTTCGGGTATCGTCTCTGATGCCGAGGGACCGATTATCGGTGCTAGTATCGTGGAACAAGGTACCAAAAGCAATGGTACGGTTTCCGATCTCGATGGTAAGTTTACGTTGTCAGTGAAGCCGGGTGCTACCCTCGTTATCTCTTATATGGGATATAAAAAGGTAGAGGTAAGGGCTGAGGCCGGCAAGCTCATTCAGGTGAAGATGGTGCAAGATAGCGAAGCTCTTGGAGAGGTTGTTGTCGTAGGTTTCGGTACTCAGAAGAAGGTCAACTTGACGGGTGCCGTGGATGTCATCGACAATAAGCAGCTCAGTGAGCGTCCTGTTGCCAATGCCGTACAGGCATTGCAAGGTGCAGCTCCTGGTCTTGAGATTTCTCAGAGCAGTGGTAGCGTAGAATCTCGTCCTAGTATCAATGTGCGTGGTGCTACTACCATTGGTGCCACATCAGGCGATCCACTTATCTTGATCGACGGTATGGAGGGTGACCTCAACGCCATCAACCCTCAGGATATTGAGAGCATCTCAGTATTGAAGGATGCGGCTGCCAGCTCCATCTATGGTTCTCGTGCGCCTTTTGGCGTTATCTTGGTTACCACCAAGTCGGGTAGGGATTCTAAGACTACCATCAACTATAATAACAACTTGCGTATCGCAAGCCCATTGAAGCGACTTCACATGATGAACTCTGTGCAGTTTGCCTCATGGATGAATGATACCTTTACCAATGATGGTGCTAATCCTTATTTTGGTACTAATTCAGATGGCACCGGACGTTTTGACCAGATATTGGAATACCATAATGCTACTCCTGTGGGTAATGGTGTTCGCAAGACTGCCGACGGCAAGTTGGTTTATGAGATGCCAGACAATTGCTACAACGACAAGGGACAGCCTTCGGGTGGTTTCTCTAAAGGTGTCGGCGATAACGATTGGTATAATATGTTGTACAAGAAGAGCTCCTTCTCTCAGCAGCACAACTTGAGTGCCAGTGGTGGTAATGCCAAGTTCAACTATTATCTTTCTGGTAGTTTCTACGACCAAAATGGTTTGTTGAAGTTGGGTAAGGAGGATTTGAAGCGTTATACAGGTACCGCCAAGATTAATTCTCAGATTACTCCATGGTTGAACTTGCGTTACACAATGCGTTTCACCCGTGAGGATCAGGAACGTCCTACATTCTTCGACTGGGGGTTCTTGGGAAGCTTCGGATGTAAGCAATGGCCTGTGCTTCCAGCCTATGACCAGAATGGTAATCGTTTCTACAGCGATGATACTTCTATCTGGGCATTGGACGATTTAGGCTCTACAAACAAGCAGTATGATAATCTCTATCATCAGTTGGGATTTACCTTCGAGCCTATCAAGGATTGGAAGACCAATGTGGATTTTAACTATCGTATCAATTCCACCACTTATCATTCGCATAATTATCCTCTGTACAATTATGACAGAGACAACAACCCATTTATACGTAGAAGCTATACCGATGTGCATGAGGATTATTATAAGACAAACTACTATAATTTCAATGTGCGAACAGAGTACTCGCTTTCACTCCAGAAAAAACACAATTTCCATGTACTTGCCGGTATGCAAGTGGAGGATCTGAAACAAACAGGTTTTGGATTGACCAGACAAGGTGTTATTATCAATGGAAAGCCTGTGATAGATATGACCACTGGTGTTCAGGATGGTGAGCAAGTAACTCCATCTACCAATGGCTATCGCAATGAGTGGGCCACAGTGGGTGTGTTCGGACGATTCAATTATGATTACATGAGCCGCTACTTGCTGGAGGTGAACCTTCGTGCAGATGGTTCTTCACGTTTCCGCAAGGGGCATCAGTGGAAGAGTTTCCCTTCATTCTCTGTAGGTTGGAACTTGGCAGAGGAAAAATTTATGGAGAATGCTCACAGTTGGTTGGATATGATGAAGTTCCGATTCTCTTATGGTTCATTGGGTAATCAAAACACCAACAACTGGTACTATACTTATCAGACAATGGGTGTCTATCCATTGGGTGGCGACTGGTTGCAGAATGGTGTGAAGGTTCCTACGGCAGGAACACCGGGCTTGGTATCAGAATCTTTGACATGGGAGCGTGTGGAAACATACAACTATGGTGTTGACTGGGCAATGCTCCATAATCGATTGACGGGTTCGTTCAACTATTATGTACGTAATACGCTCGATATGGTAGGCCCAGCTCCAGAGTTGCCTGCTATCTTGGGTACAAGTGTTCCTCAAACCAATAATACCGACCTCCAGACTCGTGGTTGGGAGTTGACTTTGGGTTGGAACGACCGTCTTTCCAATGGATTGCGTTATGGTGTGAAGCTCTCGCTCTATGATAACTTTGCCAAGGTTACTCGTTATCCAAACAATCCAACCAACTCGATTAGCAATTACATCCCAGGTCAGAGATTGGGTGATATTTGGGGATATGAGACGATCGGCATTGCCAAGACCAACGAAGAGATGGAGGCGCATCTCGCCACTTTGCCAAATGGTGGTCAGGATGCACTCGGAAGTAAGTGGGCAGCAGGTGACATCATGTACAAAGACCTGAATGGCGATGGTAAAATCTCCAGTGGTGCTTACACCAAGGACGACCACGGTGACTTAAAGGTTATCGGTAATGATACGCCTCGTTATCAGTTCGGCATCGACCTGAATGGCGATTGGAAGGGATTCGACTTGCGATTGTTCTTCCAGGGTGTGATGAAGCGTGATGTATGGCAGGGCAGTAGCTATATGTTTGGTACTCCAGGTGGTCAGTGGGGCTGTGCCGGTATTGAGGAGGTGGACGACTACTTCCGTGACGAGAATACATGGTCTGTAAAGCAGGGCGTGAAGTCGGTCAATCTCGATGCCTACTTGCCTCGTGCTCTCTATAGCAGCAAGAACTTGCAGATACAGACCAAATACTTGCAGAATGCAGCTTACATTCGTCTGAAGAACTTGACTTTGGGTTATACTTTGCCTGTTGCTCTAACTAGCAAGTGGGGTATCAGCAAGGCACGTGTATATTTCTCTGGCGAGAATCTATGGACAGGTACGAGCCTTGCCAAGCAGTTTGACCCAGAGACCGTTTATACCAGCGGTGGTAACGGTTATTCTTTGTCAAGAACATTCTCATTTGGTTTAAGTGTAACATTTTAATTGAAAACGATTATGAAACTCAATATCAATATTTCAAGAGTGCTGATGGTGCTCTGCATAGGTGGCGCAATGGTTTCATGCAGTGACCTCTTGGATCAGGAACCTCCATCGTATGTGGTTCCTAG
>DHMR01000100.1 GCA_002405875.1 bacterium UBA4637 | reverse complement strand
ACGCTATAGCCATGGCAGAAGAACCAATCGCCATCAGGAAAGCTATAGGCAGAGCAATGCCCCATCGCTTCAAACTCCCTCTTATCGCCTTCGAGAATCAGGGTGCCACCGCCCTCTCGCATATCCTTGCCCTCCTTGTCGAGGTAAGGACCAGCTACATGTTTGCTCCTGCCCACGGCAACACGATAGTTGCTCTTGATGCCTCGGCAACAGTAATCCCAGCTCACGAAGAGATAGTAATAATCGCCATGCTTCATGATGAACGGAGCCTCGATGGCATTGGTACCAGCGAACTTACTCGTAGGATTAGGCTCTACAGATGTATCACCTAAGGCATGACGGCGAGCGATGGTCTGAGGTTTCGCCCCTTTCTTCACGTGCATCGTCTTCTTGTCTAGAGGAATCAGTTGGATGCCATCCCAAAAAGAACCCCAAGTCATCCAAGGATTGCCCTTCTCGTCAATGACAAAGTTCGGGTCGATGGCATTCCAGTTGTCTCTTCCGCCCTTGGAGGCGACAAGGCAGCCCTCATCTTTCCATCCTTCCTTATTAGATAAGGAGGTATTGCTCAACAAGCCGATGGCCGATGTATTCTTACCAAAGGTGGAGCAAGAATAAGCTAAGTACCACTTATTCTTGTACTTGATGACATCGGGTGCCCAGATATGAGTGGTGAAGCCTGGCACACTATCGTGCGTCCAAGTAGGAATCTTCTCGTTTCGTAATATCCCCTCCTGGGATAATGCCCAGTGCTTGCGGTCGGCGGAAGTCATCTGCGTGATGCCATGACCGGTACAATAGAGATAATACATGCCATTCTCATACGCCATTACTGGGTCGTGGACAAAAGGAGAATCTACCACTATAGACTGCCGAGGAGCATTCTGCGCCATCAACAAGCCATTTCCTATACAAAAAGGAGCAGCAACTATCATTGCCGCTCCTAAAAACAATCGAGATATTTTCATCAATACCTTTTTATATTACACACAACTACTTTTTACACAAATAGCTTACTTGTTCACAAACTTCTTGCCGTTCACAATGACAATGCCCTTGTAGCTCTTATCAACCTGCTGACCAGCGAGGTTGTACCATTTGCCATCAGTCTGCTTCTTGTTGACAATGACAGGAGAGTCAATGCCTGTAGGTACGAGAGTAGAACCATCAATGTAAGAATTCTCACCAGTAAAGAAGATGTTTACCTGAGAAGGCTTTGCAGATATCGTCTTAGAATAAGAATAATTGTAAGTCTTCTTATCCTTCGTGATAACAGCAGTCATCTTGAATGCACCACTGGCAGCATATTCCACAATCATATCAACCAAAGAACCATTCATGTCCGCAACAAAAGTAGTCCAGTCGAAGTCATTGACACAACCTGCATTATCCCAAGCGACATTATCCCAATTATCATTACGCAACATAACGTACTCGGTATAGCCAGTTGCTCCATGAGCCTTGTTAGACACACCCAATACCCAACTCTTATAGTTATCTGTTGCCGCAGTATAATTATAGAACTTAAACTCTATCTTCTTACCTGCTTGCAAAGTATATTCAGCAGAGAAGTTGGTATTGTAAACATTGGTCGTATTCTTCTGTGCAGACTCTGGATAATAGATAGGAGTGGTCTCTTCGGCATCCGCATCAATATTGAGATTATATTCCTTCTGATACTCATAGCCATCCTTGGAGATGGTCATGGTCATCTTCACCTTACCCTTGCCCTTGACAACACCAGCATCGGTCATGATAGAAGCATCGCTTGATTTCCATGTTACGGTTGTGCCGAGATAAGCGGTCGTTGGCAAAGTTGGCTTGCTATTCAATGTAGCACCATCCTGGAAAGGAATGACACTCTTGTCGAGTGTGTATTTGATGGCAGCCTTGGCATCAGCCTTCACTGCCCAAACTTCCTGCTGATAAGTAAAGCTGTTCTGCCCGATGGTCAAGCTACCACTGGATGAAGAGAGAGCCACGATAGCGAGAGTTGGAATATTGGTATAGTCGATGGTCTGTTTCACCAAAGCACCACGATAGGTTACACCCGACAACACCAAGGTGATATAGTCTGTTCCATCTTTACGAACCCACTTGCCTGTCTCGCCTCCGCTCACGGTTCCATCGGCATTGAGCTTGATTTTCACAGGTTTCTCGTATGCCTTGGCAGCTGTGTTCTGATTATACTGATGACGGATGAACTGGTAGTCGCCAGGAATCTCATCGTTGCCGATAGATGCCTCTGATGCGATTTTCTCGCTTGTGGCAGTCTCGCCATCAAACTCGTATGGTGCTGCCATCAACCATCCCTCGTCATTCAAGAAAAGCTGGTGAACACGCACTTCATGACCGAACGAACCATCATTAAACTTGGTATGATATACCACAAACGAACGCCCCTTGTTATCGTTGAAAGCAGAGTTATGGCCTTGTGCCAACTCAGCTACAGGCATGGTATCCCACTGGTAGTTGCAGAGCAACAAAACACCACGGTTGTCACGAGCACCAGAACCGAAGTTCAAGACATAGTTGTTGTAAAGAGCCGATGTACCATAGCAGTCCTTGTAAGGTCCGTCTGGTTTCTCCGAACGGAACACACGCATCTGATAGCCACCATCTGGATCCAAGCCGCCATAACTCAAGAAGAGGAAGTAATACTTACCTATCTTCTGGATATAACTTGCCTCGCCAGATACATAATATCCACCGGCTATCTTCTTGCCAAAGTATGGGTCTGAGGTACAAGCCTGGTTGTATGCACCTGGAGTGGCATCCTCGCCATTGATTTGATATGGGAAAGTATATTCGTAATCACGAAGACCATTCTCCTTGTTCAAGCGAATCATATAGATGCCGCCCGACCATGAGCCATAACTCATCCAGAGATTATCGTCATCATCGTAGAAGACGCATGGGTCGATGCAATTAGGCCAATAGTTTCCCCAGTTGTCCTTGCTAGTTACACTGTAACGAGCAGGAAGCGAAGTGCAACCTGTAGCGATTGCCAAGTCTGTATTCTTCCAATCATCAGCCTTGGCATAGCCATTATGTACAAAACGTCCTGAGAATCCAGAGCAAACCACAGGTCCTTGATAAACCCAAGGTCCCTCCACGCTATTGGAGGTGAAGCAAACAATGGTGGAACACCAATTGTCGCCATTCAGACTCATATACATACACCATTTCTTCATGGTCTTGTTGTAGATGACATCTGGAGCCCACTGGTTTCCAGCAACTGTATTCGCCTTGCCCGCAGCATTTTGTCCGCACTGCCATGCATGGGCATCGAAATTGCCAAGAGTCACTTCCTCGCCCTTGTAATTCTTCACCTTCTTAATGGCATGGGTGCTGTAGGCATCCTTAAAGTTGATGGCATTGCCATCCACATCGGCAAAGAGGCTATTATTGGTACCTGAATTTTCCTCACCTGTCTTAAAGGTTGCCCAATTCTGGTAGTTGCTGCTTTGATAAGTCTTTCCTCTGCCCAGGTGGGAACCATAGATATAATAGATAGGCTTATTAGGGTTGGAGATGTCATCCACCACAATAGATGGGTCATGACAGCTCACACGCATACTGTATGTCCTTGAGCTGTAGGCATTCTGCAGGTCGGCATCGCTGATGGCAGTCTGCGCCATCATGCCGAGAGACATGCAACCCAACATTGACAATAATGTAAGTTTCTTCATTGTGTTATTTGTTTTATTGTTACTGATTGTTGCTTCTATAAGCGAAGCTTTAAAGCAAGGAAGGCCTATGGTGTTTTCGCCATAGACCTCACCTTAAAAGTTATAATAGTTATTGTTGACAAAGATTACTTGTCTTTCCTCCTATCGGAGATTATTCACCTCCTGTGGTCTCGCCACCTTCGGTAGAACCACCCTCGGTTGCTCCACCTTCGGTGGTCTCGTCCTTCTTTGCCTCAGAGAGTTCCCATCCCTTGTTCTGTCCCAAGTTAGGATCCTTCTTGTAAGTGTCGTCTGGCACAGGGAAGTAATAGTTCTTAGGACTTGAGAAAGCACGAGTAGCATGGGTATTGTCGTTGCGATATGTATAGACAGGATTCTCGTCAGGAGTAACCACTACGCTATAGATATTATAAACCTGCTTGTAACGTGGCTCACTCTTCTCTGAAGCGGCGGTCTTACCCTCAAACAACTTCCAGCGACGCTCGTCGAAGAAACGATGGTCCTCGAATGCCAACTCGATACGACGCTCGTTGCGGATGCGCTCACGAAGCTGGGCTTGCGTCATATTCTTGTAGGCTGGCATACCGACACGAGCACGCACCTGATTGACATACTGATATGCAGCGTCAGGTCCCTGTGCCTCGTTCAATGCCTCAGCAGCATTCAAAAGAATCTCCGCATAGCGGAAGATAGGACAAGCAGTAACATAAGTTGTAGGGTTCTTGAAACTCATGTTGTGAACGAACTTCTTAGAGTAGTAACCTGTTGTGGTACCACCATGGAGATCCTGATAGTCCTTGCCACCTACAGATACATCCACGGCACGCTCCTCGTCCTGGCTCTTGTCACCCCAGATACTTCCCTGGTGGAAGATGGTCTGCTCCAAACGTGGGTCACGGTTGGCGTACGGGTTCTGGTCATCGTAAGTAGGGTCTTGGTCGATAGGAAGGCCATTGATGGTCTCGTAAGAGTCAACCAAGTTCTGTGTTGGGTTCACACGACCTGTAGAGTTCACGTTACCAGAGAAGCCACAAGGTGTATTGAACATCTCGATTTCACGAGTATTCCACTCTGAACGGCTGAGGATATACTCAGGGTTCAAGTGAGGAGTGGTAGTGAAGCACTCATAGTAATTCTTCTTAGGATCGTTATCCTCAGAAGTATAGAGATGGTAAGGATTGGCTGAGCTATTGTTGGCAGAGATAAACGCCAATGCCGCATCAGCTGCTTCCTGCCACCAACTCTTGTCGTTGGTAGGATTGTTGAGCGCAGAAGCACGATAAAGCAACGCTCTTGAGCGCAAAGCATATACAGCCGCTCCATTGATACGTCCCCAGTTCTCATTCTCATTGCTGTAACGGAATGGAAGCGCACCACTATTGATGATTTCCGTGCACTCGTCTGCCACCCACTTCAATGCCTCGGCAGCAGGAGTACGACCGATAGTACCAGCCTCGTCATTGGTCAAGACATGATCCTCGATTGGCACGGCACCAAACCAGCCGATCATATCGAAATGAAGGATGGCACGAATAAAACGAGCCTCAGCCTTGTAACGGTCACAAAGATGATTGTCATCACCAGCCTTTGCCGCATTACCAATCACGTCCTCACGAACCTTCTCCAAGAAGTCGTTGCAAACACGTATACCCTTCAGGTCGTTGGTCCAATAAGTGGTTGCGAAATAATGGTTCTTCGCATCGTAAGAATCATTCAACACACTGTGATAATAATGCACGTTCCAGTAAGAGAGCGCATTGTCGGTCATACAGTCGCGAGATGCTGCCAAGAACTGGCCGTTGGTATAACCAGCGAAAGCATCTGGCAGATAAGTATAGGCATTAGCCAAGACACCACGGCTACGATCGTAGTTGCCATAGATGTTGTCGGCAGTATAAGTCAAATCGACTTCCTTGTCGAGGATGTCGCTGCAGGAGGTCATACCTCCCACAGCTACCATTGCCAACGATATATTGATTAAAAGCTTTTTCATAATTCTTTTTGATAAAATTGATTAGAAACCAATATTGATACCAAATGTAAACGACTTTGTCTTAGGATACCACCAGCAGTAGCTCAATGGCTTCTCTGGGTCGATGTCATCAGGAAGACTGCTGAATGTGGCGATGTTGTAAGCGCTGAAATATACACGGCACTTGGTCATCCACAACTTGGAAATCAACTTAGATGGCAATGAATATCCCACCTCGATGTTACGGAGTGACCAGAAGTTTCCATTGCGTACCCAGATGTCGTTCTGATAAGAACCTGTGGCACGGTCTGAATCTACTGCGTCGAAACCGTTATATACTGGACGAGGATAAGTTGCATTGACGTTGCGAGGATCGGTAGGATCGTCGGTAAAGTAACCCCAAGCCTTGGTCACCTCGTGAGTACCCATGTTACTCCATCCACTGTAGCTGATAGCTGGCGAGAGGAATACGGAGCGACGGAGGTAAGCGTTCACTATCATGCGAGCGTCGAAGCCCTTGTACTCGAAACCGAAGTTGAAGGTAGGAATCAACTCTGGGATGATGGTATATGAGTCTGGCACCATATCCTTGGAGTCGATGACACGGTCGCCGTTGATATCCTTGAAGACTGCCGTACCCAACTGCTGCGCTCCATTGGAGAAGCTGTTGTAAGGGTATTTCTCAGGATGGTCGATAGCATCCTGCTGAGAAGTTGCAATCAAGTTAGGATCGGAAGCCCACTGGTCGAACTTATAGATGTTCCAGCCACCCACACGGTTGGTACCCGTCTGGCTCTGCTCATAAAGGTCTGCCACAGAAGTATTGTCATAGATTCTGTGCCCCGCCTTGCGCTGCCACTCTACGTCTGGCGTCGTCTCGTCGATATCCTTGACACGGTTGGTATTGTAAGTCAACTGTGCCTCGATGTAATACTTGAAGTCCTTACCTATGCTGTTGTGGTGACCGAGTACAAACTCGTAACCACGACTCTCTACCTTACCATAAGAATCCTGTGCTACTGGCACACCAAGGATGGTCTCAGGAACGGTAGAACGGCTAACAAGGATGTTGGAACGCCACTCATGGAAGATATCCAAGCTACCATAGAGTTTCTTGTTCCAAAGGTTCCAGTCGAAACCTACGTTCACCATCTTGGAGATTTCCCACTTGCTATTGAGGTTACCCGTCTTGGTCTCAGCATAACCACCGACACCTGTGGCATTGTAACCGAAGGCATAACCTGTGGCTGAGCCATAGATGCTCTGGTATGGATAACGACCGGCACCTGTGTTAGACTGACCAGCCTCACCATAAGATAAGCGAACCTTGAATAAATCGAGCACGCCATTGTTCTTTGCCCAAGGCTCCTCGGTCAACACCCATCCTGCGGATGCACCCCAGAATGTTCCCCAACGGTCATCAGGCGAGAAGTTGTCGCAGCCCATGCGAGAGAGGTTGAAGGAAGCGATGTATCTGTTGGCATAATCGTATGTACCCTGGAAGTTGTAAGCCAAGTAACGGTTGGAAGATGCACTCTGCTGTGAAGAGTAGTCGGAACCCGCCTCCTCATTGCGATAGTAGCGAGCAAAGGCACGTGCGTCGATGTTGTGCTTGCCAAAGCTATTCTTATAGCTTATACCTCCGTACATATTCAAGTTGTAGTAGTAACCACGCTGGTTAGCAGAAGGGTTACTCAACGCTGCCTTGGTGGTGTATCTTGTATAGGTGAAGTCCTTGACATCGGTCACCTTCAAGTTATCCCAATCGTAGTTCCAAGAGTCCATGTTGGCTGTCTGGGTTGACTCGAAGGTCTCGTAAGCGTCGAAGCTGATGGTACCAAACAAGCCCAAGCCCTTCAAGACAGGACTCAAGTCGTACTTCGCGTTCAAGGTAGAATACAAGTTGCGGCGACGGTTCTTCTCCAAACCAGAACCACCCAAGTAACGTACTGGGTTATTGGCGGTAGATGAAGAATAGATGCTACCATCAGGGTTGTGAGTTGGAGCCATTGGGTTAGCCTCGATTACACCGAAGGTCACAAGGTTGAACACACCCTCGGTAGGCTGAGAGATGTTGTCGATACGACCACCCAAGTCGAGAGATACGTTCAAGTACTTGGACACGTCGATGTCGATGTTGGAACGGAGGTTCCAACGATTCAACACGTGCTGCGTGCTATAGCCGCTGTTCATCTCGGTACCTTCGGTATTCCACATACCCTCCTGGCGCAAATAAGAGAAGCTGACATAGTAGCGAGCACGATTGTTACCACCACTCAACTGCAAGTTGGTGCGGTACTGTGGCGCTGAGCTACGATAGAGTTGGTCTGCCCAAGAAGTATTGAAGTACTGGTACTTGCGAATGTCATCGTCAGCGAATGTACCCCCATTGCAAACATACTTGTAATTATCAAGTTGCTCCTGCGAATACAGAGGATCCATGCCGCTCAGGTAGCGTACCTGGTTGCGAGTCATCGCCATATTGTAAGAGTTCTGCACCTCCATCTTATTGGCAAGAGTCTGGAAACCAATCTCCTGGGTGAAGTCAATCTTGGTCTTACCAGCGGCACCACGCTTGGTGGTCACCATGATAACACCATTGGCACCACGCATACCATAGATAGAAGAAGCAGCGGCATCCTTCAACACGGTGATGCTCTCGATAGGATAAGCATCGAGGAAGGAAAGGTCACGCTCCACGTTATCCACGATAATCAATGGAGAACGAGCACTCTGGTTGGTGGTACGGATACCACGGATGAAGAGGAAGCTCTCAGACCAACCTGGCTCAGAAGACCACTCGTATGTCTCCACACCGTTGAGCGTAGAAGTAAAGGCATTCTGAAGGATGGTGACAGGGTGCTTCTGCAACTCCTCGCCAGAAACGACGGAACGAGAGTCTGTCAAGATTTTCTTTTTCTGCTCACCGAATGGCACTGGAGCCATGTGCTCCATCTCGTCGGTATCATCCTCCAACTTGATGACGTAAGAGCCATCGAAGGTTGTCACCTTCTCCTGTGCATTCTTGTAACCAATGCTTGAAACGCAGACCTCATCGCTTGGGTTCACCTTCTTCAAGGTAAAGTAACCGTCCTTGTCGGTCAAGGCGATGCGGCTTTCCTCTGCCACGTTGACAACAGCCCCAGGGATTGGGTCACCCTGGCTGTTGACGATTCGGCCTTTGAGCACCTGCTCCTGTGCAAAAGAAGAACTTGCGGCACAGAGAAGTGCGCTCACCATCAAGACTCTGCTTGATGATGACACCTTATTATATATATTCTGAATATTATTCATACTGTTGTTTCTTTAAAAGCGTTATTCTTTCCAACCATCGTTCTGGAAGCTCTGACCAATCTTCCAAACCTCTGTCTCTGGGATTGGATAGAGATAGAACTTGTCTTGCCACTTACGGTTCTGAGCCACCTTACGGGTGATGGTACCATCAGCTGCTACATTGACACCATAGATGTCACGACCGAGAGCCTCACCAGCAACATTCCAACGACGTACATCCCACCAACGGTGCTCCTCGAAAGCGAACTCGATAGCACGCTCCTTGTGGATGAAGTTGCGCATGGCTGTCTGGTTCTTCAAGTCTGCACGGTCAGCCACATTGCCAATGATGCCGCCACGATGACGAATCTGGTCGAGCAAGCTGCAAACCTTGTCGTAATTGCCAGCGAAGTCTGCCTCATTCAAAGCCTCAGCATAGCTCATCAAAATCTCGCTGTAAGTGAAGATTCTCCAAAGACGCTTGGCTGTACCACTGTGGTTACTACTCAAAATGGTCTCTGGAATGTACTTGCGTACATAGTAACCTGTTGGAGTAGCGTTCTGGTTGCCGATAGGATTGTCACGATGTCCATAAACCACGTCGATGACATTGGTCTTGGTACTGGTTGCCTGTCCCCACTCGCAACCCTGATAAAGTACAGTTGCTGCGAGACGTGGGTCACGGTTCTTCCACATCGTCTGGTCGGTATAACCGCTCTCCTCATTGACAGTTGGCTTGCCGTTCACATAGACTGGCGCACCAGTCGCATCATACTGAGTAAATGGAGCAGTACCATCTTCCATATCATACATATCGACGAGGTTCTGGCTTGGGCAAAGACCACCCTGGCCACCTTCGCCTACAGGAGTATCGGTAGAGATACCTGCCCAACCGATAGCCACATCATTGCGGAAGAAGATAATCTCAGGGTTCTTGTCTGCGTATGAGTTGAGCAACCAAGAGTTGTTGTAAGCTGCGACACCACCATTAGTACGCGTTTCCAACTTATAGTTCTCACCGTACTCGTCGATGAAGCCCTTTGCCGCATCAGCTGCCTGTTGCCAAGTGATGCCACTCTGAGCTGAATAACGAGGGCTTGCCATGAAGAGCATCATGCGAACATAGAGCGCACGAGCCGTTGGTTGGTTCACCTCACCAGCGTATGTCTCATCGGTAGTCTCTGCGTATGTCTTCAATCCTGCCTCACATTCCTTTACCTCCTTGAAAAGGTAATCCATGAAGGTCTTGAGGTCAGGGCGCTCGGTGTAGCCAGTCAGCAAGTCGCCGTTAGGGTCAAGCTCTGTGGTAACCAATGGCACTGGACCATAGCGGAGGAACAACTCCCAATAGAAGTAAGCACGGAGGAAACGAGCCTCAGCGATGTAATTTGCCTTACGACTTGCGTAAAGTTCCTCAGAGAGGTCAACAGGGCGAAGTTTGTTCTCTGTGTCCTGCTCCAATGTATTGATGGTGATGTTACACTTGCGAATGCCACGATAACGGCTCTCCCAAGGAGATGTCAGCTCGGCGGCACCGCCACCACCATAGTAGTTACCAATATTAAAGGTAGTGCGAGTACCTGATGTACCGATACTTGACTCAGCCAAGTCGGTAGCAGCATCGAGCCAAGAGTTATTGACACGGTTGGCACCATGAAGCAAGAAGTTGTAAGTATCGTTGTGGTTCTGCTCCAAGAGAGTGAAGCTACCCAACACCTCAGCTTTTGTCAACTCGTTGCTTGGCTGCTTGTCGAGGAAATTGCCGAAGGCATCTTCGCATGAGGTGAGCGTCATCGCTCCTATTGCGAGTGCCAAAGCAAATATACTATATTTCTTCATTTTAGATTCGTTTTGAATGTTCTTGAATTAGAATACAACATTGAAACCTACGTTGACGGTCTTCAAGAGTGGGTAACGGTTGGAGCCGTTGCTCTCTGGGTCAACCAAGTCATCAAGATGATCCCATGTAAACAAGTTGTTGGCATTGACATAGAAGCGGCAGTTGCTCATGCCGACATGCTTGATCAACTCCTTAGGAAGGGTATAGCTCAACTCAATGTTCTTCAAGCGAACGAATGCACCGTTCTTCAAGAAGAATGAGTTCTGACGCTGGTTGTGGTCGCCGTTGCTTCCGTAGTGGAGCAAAGGATACTTGGCATTTGCCAAATTCTCAGCCTCGCTCAAGCTTGGATTCCAACGCTGCAAGTGGATATCCTTTACCTTACCATTGTTCTGGAAGGCGAACATTGCATCGCTGTCGTAGTAACGAGATACATGGTCAACGCCCTGGAACATTACCTCGAAGCCGATGCCCTTGTAGTTAGCACCCAATGTCAAGGCGTATGTATTCTCAGGAATATCGCTGTATCCGATGAATGTCTCATCACGATCGTCGATGAAACCATCGCCATTCATATCCTTATACTTCAAGTCACCTACCTTCACGTTGCCGTAAGTAGAAACTGGGAAGTTAGGATTGTCGAGGTCTGCCTGTGTTACGAAGCCCTCGCATACCAAACCGAAGTACTGGTTGATGGCATGGCCCTCACGCTTGCGATAAGCGGTCTTGTAAGCAGGCTCGTCCATGTTCTTAATCTTGTTGGCTGCATGAGAGAAGGTCATACCTACATTATAGGTGAAGTCCTTGCCAATGTGATTGAAGTGGTGGAGCTCCAACTCGTAACCCTTGTTCTGGGTCTTACCGAGGTTACCGGCTGCCATGGTTACACCTACCCACTGTGGGCGGCTCAAGTACTCTGTCAAGATGTTGTTACGATTCTCTACGAAGTAATCGAAGTTACCTGTCAACATACCGTTGAACAAACCAAACTCCAAACCTACGTTGAACTTCTTGGCACGCTCCCATGTTACACCATAGTTAGGATACTGGCTCTCGTAGATACCCGTCTGACCTTTATTGCCAAAGTAGTAGTCGTTACCAATCTGGTTCCACTTCTCTTCATAGAGGAAACGCTGTGCCACGCCACCAACGGTATATACATCGTTACCGACCTCACCGTAAGATGCACGGAG
>DHMR01000011.1 GCA_002405875.1 bacterium UBA4637 | reverse complement strand
CTCCGTGCATCTTACGGTGAGGTTGGTAACGACGTTTATACTGTAGGTGGTGTGGCACAGCGCTTCCTCTATGAGGAGAAATGGAACCAGATTTCCAACGACTACTATTTCGGTAATACTGGTAAGACTGGTATTTACGAGAGTCAGTATCCTAACTATGGCGTAACTTGGGAACGTGCCAAGAAATTCAACGTAGGTTTGGAGTTCGGCTTGTTCAATGGTATGTTGACTGGTAACTTCGACTACTTCGTTGAGAACCGTAACAACATCTTGACCGAATACTTGAGCCGTCCACAGTGGGTGGGTGTAACTATGGCAGCAGGTAACCTCGGTAAGACCCAAAACAAGGGTTACGAGTTGGAACTTCATCACTTCAACCATATTGGCAAGGACTTCACTTATAATGTGGGCATGACTTTCTCTCATGCAGCCAACAAGATTAAGAATATGGACGAGCCTGCTTACAAGACTGCTTATCGCAAGCGTGAGGGTCACCCAATCAACCAGTACTTCGGTTTGGTATGCGAGGGTTTCGTAACACAGGCAGACCTCGACAATCCTAACTTCCCTGTTTCTACCTATGGAACAGTCAAGGTAGGTGACTTGAAGTACAAGGATATGAATGGCGATGGCTTTATTGATGACCGTGATGAGACATTCATCGGCTACAGCGATATTCCTGAGAATACATACGCCTTGACATTGGGTGCCAACTACAAGGGCATTGGTTTCGAGGTAATGTTCCAGGGCGTTGACCATGTATCTCGTTACTATGACAGCGATGCAATGTTCGCCTTCCAGAACAATGGTAAGGTAAAGGACATCCACTTGAAGCGTTGGAATCCAGCCTTGAGCGAGAGCGAGAACTTGGCTAATGCAGAGTATCCATTGCTTCACTATGGTAGCAACGGTGACCACAACCAGCGTCAGAACTCATTCTTCTTGAAGAACGGTGCTTTTGTTCGTCTGAAGAACATTGAGTTGAGCTATACGCTCCCTAAGGAGTTGATCAAGCATGTAGGTATGAGCAACTGTCGCTTCTATGTCAATGCCAACAACTTGTTCACATGGGATCATCTCGATGACTTGGTTGACCCAGAGAGCAACGGTTCCAACCGTTACCCACTCTTGAAGACCGTCAACGTAGGTTTCAATGTTGTATTCTAATTCAAGAACATTCTAAACGATTCGAAAATGAAGAAATATAGTATATTTGCTTTGGCACTCGCAATGGGAGCGATGACTCTTACCTCTTGCGAGGATGCCTTCGGCAATTTCCTCGATAAGCAGCCAAGCAACGAGTTGACCAAGGATGAGGTGTTGAGTAGCTTCACCATGTTGGAGGAGAACCACAACGATACCTACAACTTCTTGCTTCACGGTGCCAACCGTGTGAACAACTCATGGCTCGATGCTGCAACCGACTTGGCTGAGTCAAGCATCGGTACTTCTGGTACTCGTACCACATTCAATATTGGTAATTATTATGGCTCTGGCGGTGCCGCAGAGTTGACCTCTCCTTGGGAGAGCCGCTATCGTGGCATCCGCAAATGTAACATCACCATAGAAACTTTGGAGGCAGATACATTGAACAAGCTTCGTCCTGCCGACCTCTCGGAAGAGCTCTTTGCGTCTCGCAAGGCTAATTTCATAGCCGAGGCTCGTTTCCTACGTGCTTATTTCTACTGGGAGTTGTTCCTCCGTTATGGTCCTGTACCATTGGTAACTACAGAACTTGATCCTAATGGTGACTTGCTGACAGGTTACACAGAGCGTCCAGACCTCAAGACCTTCATGAATTACCTCTTCAAGGAAGTGAAAGAGTGTGAGGCTGGATTGAAGACCTACGCTGAGACAAGTGATGTAACTTACGCAGGTGAGGTGAACCAGCCTACAGCTCGTGCCCTCTATGTTCGCATGATGCTCTATATGGCAAGTCCTCGTTTCGCCGCTCAGAGTGGTGTCACTTGGCAACAGGCTGCTGATGCAGCCAAGGGCTTTATTGATGATTATGGAGCCAACTATAGATTGGAGACTCGTACCGAAGGTGGTGTGGCAGCCTATAATAACTCTTGGTTGCTCAATTCTTACACAGATAAGAACCCTGAGATTATCTTCTTCCGTAACGATGTAGCTATCGGATGGGCAGGTATCTCAACCGATACTCCTGTCGGCGAAGGCGGACAGGGTGGTCTTTGTCCAAGCCAGAACCTCGTTGATATGTACGATATGGAAGATGGTTCCGCTCCATTTACCCAGTATGATGCGACAGGTGCTCCAGTCTATGTGAACGGTAAGCCTACTATCAATGAGGAGAGCGGTTATACCGACCAGAATATGTGGAAGAATCGTGACCCTCGTCTTGCTGCTACTATCCTTTATAATGGTGTAGAGTGGGGACAGGCTACTAGTACCAAGACCAATATCATCGATGTGGTGTATGGTCATCGCGACAACCCAATTGGTAACCAGAATGCTACCCCTACAGGTTACTATGTGCGCAAGTACATCCCTGAGACTATCTTGAGCAGCAACCACACTGGTACAGCCAAGCGCCTATGGAGAATCTTTACTTATAGTGAAATCCTCTTGAATTATGCTGAGGCACTGAATGAGGCTGATTACGCTGGTAACAAAGCTAAGGTTTGTGATTTGCTCGACCAGATTCGTCATCGTGGAGGTATTACAGGTAATGTGGCTGATCGTGCGGATTTGAACAATCAGACTGCTATGCGCAACTTCATCCACAAGGAGCGTACCATTGAGTTTGCCTTTGAGGAGCAGCGCTGGTGGGATGTTCGCCGTTGGAACGTAGCAGGCGAGGCTTTTGGCAGAGACATCTATGGTGTGGATGTAGCAGCCGATGGTACGATTACTCGTAAGGTGGCTCAGAACCGCAAATGGCTTGATAAGTTCTACCTCTACCCAATCCCAGAGGCTGAGGTTTGGAAGATTGGTCAGAGCTTCCAGAACGATGGTTGGAAAGAATAACTCTTTTAAAGATAGAATCGTATGAATAATATTCAGAACATATATAATAAGGTGTCATCATCAAGCAGAGTCTTGATGGTGAGCGCACTTCTCTGTGCTACAACTTCAACTTTTGCGCAAGAGCAGGTGCTCAAGGGCCGAATTGTCAACAGCCAGGGTGATCCAATCCCTGGTGCTGTTGTCAACGTGGCAGAGGAAAGTCGCATCGCCTTGACCGACAAGGATGGTTATTTCACATTGAAGAAGGTAAATCCTAGCGATGAAATCTGCGTGACTAGCGTGGGTTACAAGAATGCCCAGGAGAAGGTGACAACCTTTGATGGTACTTACGTCATCAAGATGCAGGACGATACCGATGAATATGAACATCTCGCCCCTGTTCCTTTCGGCGAGCAGAAAAAGAAGATATTGACAGATTCTCGTTCGGTGGTTACTGGCGAGGAGTTGCAAAAGCACCCTGTCACCATCCTTCAGAATGCTTTCACCTCTACACTCAATGGTGTGGAGACATACGAGTGGTCTTCTGAGCCAGGTTGGTCTGAGAGCTTCCTCTTTATCCGTGGTATCCGTACCACCAACCAGAGTGCTCGTTCTCCATTGATCATCGTGGATAATGTGGAGCGTGACCTCTCCTTCCTCGATGCTTATCCTATTGAGAGCATCACCGTGTTGAAGGACGCTGCGGCTTCTTCCATCTATGGTATGCGTGGTGCCAATGGTGTTATCATGGTAACTACCAAGCGTGGTACTGCAGGTAAGACCAAGATTGACTTTACACAGGAGATTGGTTTCCAAACCTTGGCTAACAAGATGGAGGTGCAAAACTCTTACAACATGGCTCTTACCCGCAACCAGGTACGCTACCTGAGCGGTATGGACCCTATGTACACCCAGGAGCAGATAGACAACTACAAGTACGTATGCAATGGAGGTACTTTTGCCGATGATGATATTCGCAAGTACCAGTACTTCAATACATCTTGGGCAGACCAGTTGTATCGTGACGCTGCCCCACAGTATCGCACCAACCTGCAGTTGAGCGGCGGTAACCAGCGTGCTCGTTACTACGTAAGTTTCTCTTACTTGCGCCAGGAGGGAATGTGGAATACCGAGGGTACGGAGATGAACAGTGGTTATAGTACCCAGCATGTGCTGAACCGTTGGAACCTCCGTTCTAACATCGATATTGATGTTTCTAAGTATTTGAACGTATCTCTCGACTTGGGTGGACGTATCGACAACATCCAGCAGCCAACTGAGAGTGTGTTCAATCTTACCACCTTCGGTGTTATCGAGGCAAACCCAATGGCTCCTACCCATAACCCTGATGGTAGCATCTACTCTTCTTCTACCGCCAACAACCCAGTGCGTTATTTGGGAGGCTCTGGTATCGAGAAGAACCGTCGCCGTAACTTGTATTCTACTTTGAACGCCAAGTACGACTTGAGCCCGATATTGAAGGGCTTGGGTTTGTTTGGTACCATCAGCTTCGATGCTTATGAGACCTTCGAGTCAACCCAGACTGCCAATATGGACTCTTGGAACTACGACTACGATAACTTGGACGTTAAGGATGTCAAGGATTTCAAATATACCAAATATACCACCAAGGCTGCTTTGAGCAACCCTTCAGCCAATCAGCGTGGTTACTACTACAACTTGAATATGTATGGTGGTGTAAGCTATAAGAATAGCTTTGGCAAGCACAACATTGATGCTCGTGCCTTTGCTCGCTACTATCGCAACGAGGAGGCTGGTTCTGATTATTCTACACAGCAGAGTGCCTCTTCCAACCGTTACTTGGCTTACAACTTCCAGGGTACATACGATTACGCCAACAAGTATATCGCTTCCTTCAACCTTTCTCGTATGGGTTGCGATAACTTCTCGCCAGACGATCGTTGGGGAACCTTCTGGGGAGCATCCGCAGGATGGGTACTTTCTGAGGAATCTTGGATGAAGAAGCTTGGCTTTATCAAGCTCTTGAAGCTCCGTGCTTCATACGGTGAGGCTGGTCAGTCTATCACGGGCTCTGGTCGTTACCCATACCAGAGTATCTATGGCTCTGCCACAGGTTACGGATTTGGATATAATGCGACTGGTATCGGTGGTTATGCAGAGACCAAGACCGGTAACGTCAACAACAAGTGGGAAATCTCTAAAATGGTGAACGTTGGTTTGGATTGGAACCTTTGGAATAGCAAGCTCTATGGTAGCTTCGATATCTTCAAGGAGTGGCGTTCCAATATCTTGGTAGATCGTTCCAATGTTTCTTCTGATGTTCTTGGTGTGCCATTGGCACAGGATTCTTACGGTAAGGTAGAGAGCCACGGATATGAGTTGGTACTTGGTCATCATGGTAATATCGGCAAGGACTTCAAGTACTTCATCGAGGGTCAGCTCACCTTCAACACCAATAAGATTACCGACATCGACGAGACGGAGCCAGATGTGGAATGGCAGCGCAAGGCAGGTCATCGCATCTACGACAATACCTCTGTAGCTCAGATTTATCAGGAGGCTCAGACTGGTACCAACCGTGTAGGTGGTTGGAACATCTATAAGTTCGACAAATGGGCTTCTGACCCTAACTTGATTGCCACATCAGCAGAGGATGCCAAGGCGCACCCAGAGAAATATCCATACAATAGCTTCTCTAATGGCAAGCAGCAATTGGGAACAGCTGTGTTCAAGGATATCAATGGCGACCGTGTCATCGACTCCAAGGATATGGTGCCAGATTCATACACATTGATTCCTGAGATGATACCGACATTCAACATCGGTTTCGAGTACAAGGGCTTCGATGCTCGTATGATTGTGAATGCTTATCTTCGTCGTTCCGTATTCCTCTCACCTGCTATTAGCTATAGTGGTTGGAGTAACATGGGTACTCACGAGGTTACCAAGGCTTGGGGTTACTATACCGACGACCCTTCAGACCCTCGCAACGTGAATGCTACTTATCCACGTCCGGTATGGGGTGGATTTGACGCTGTGGATTCAGACCGTGATACAGGTTCTTACCAGAATGATATTTGGGTTCGTAACGGTAATTTCTGGTCTATCCGAAACATCGAGGTAGGATATTCATTGCCATCTAAGTTGATTTCTAAGTTGTGGATGACTAAGTGCCGCATTTACTTCAGTGCTTACAACATTGCAACCTTTAGTGATCTGCCAAAAGATGTCGATCCGGAGAAGCCTTTGAGCTACTGCTGGTGGTATCCAAAGACCAAGTCATTTACATTTGGTATTAACATTGGTTTCTAATCAATCTTATCAAAAGAATTATGAAGAAGATATTATTAATAAATATATCGTTGGCGATGTTGGCTGTGGGAGGTATGACCTCCTGCAGCGACATCCTCGACAAGGAAGTCGACTTGACTTTTACGGAAGGCAATATCTATGGCAACTACGATCGTAGTCGTGGTGTCTTGGCGAATGCTTATACCTATTTGCCAGATGCCTTCGCAGGCTATACATGGGATGATGCCTTGGGTGCATCACGCGATTGTATGACCGATAATGCCATTGGATATTGGAATGGTCTTTATTATAAAGGTGTACAGTTGGATACATATAACTCCAAGAATCATTATTTCGCACAGCGTTATTGGAAAAACGACCTTGCCGGTATCCGTGTATGTAATGATTTCATGGAGAAAGTTCGTGAGGACGTGATTGGTAACGCCGAAAAAGCTGGTGATGACAACCATCTCTGTGATCGCTACAAGGCTGAGGCTCGTTTTATCCGTGCAATCCTTCACTTCGATTTGATTAGCTACTTTGGTGCTTGTCCTATCGAAGACCATGTGTTGACACAGGCTGAGGCTGGAGCCCTTACTCGTACCCCTGCCGCAGAAGCTTTGAAGTGGGTAGCCGATGAGTGTGATGCCATCATTCAGAGTGGTGCTCTTCCTTTCCGTTATACCAACGAGAATGAGAACTGGGGACGCATCAATGGTGCGGCTGTCTATGCCTTGAAGTCGAGAGCCTTGCTTTATCGTGCTTCTCCACTCAACAACCCTACCAACGACCTGTCTTGGTGGAAAGAGGCTGCTGATGCAGCTTTGGCATTCATCAACACCAATAAGAGCTCTGCCAATCCTTACCGACTCTATACTACCGATGGTACAGAGACTGGTGACCCTAGCAAGAACTACTATGAGTGCTTCACTACTACTCCTCACCTCAACAATGAGTATATCTTGAGCCGTTCGGAGTGGACAACCAACCAATTGGAGTTGAACAATGCTCCTTGTGGTTTCCAGGGTAATGCCAATGCCCATGGTCGTACCAATGTAACACAGAACTTGGTGGATGCTTACGAGACCATCAATGGTCTGCCTATCGACCAAGACCCAACTTACGACGACCAGCATCCATACGCTAATCGTGACCCACGCTTGGAGCAATCAATCTTCCATCATGGAAGTATCTGGGGCGACAAGAGTCAGGATGAGGAGCGTGCCGTGGATGTATCTGTAGGTGGTTTGGATTATGCCGATCTTCATGGTGGTACAAAGACTGGTTACTACAGCAAGAAGTTCGTACACAATATGAGCTATAAGAATCCTACTAATTATGTGACTGGTTGCCCTATTTTCCGCTATGCAGAGATTCTCTTGAATGCAGCCGAGGCATTGAACGAGGCACAGGGACCAGATGCTGCTTACCAGTATGTTAACCAAGTTCGTAAGCGTGTGGGTATGCCAGCCTATTCTGGTATGACCCAGGAGCAACTCCGTGAGCGCATCCGCAACGAGCGCCGTGTAGAGCTTGCTTTCGAGGATCATCGTTTCTTCGATGAGCGTCGTTGGAAGTTGTTTGAGGGCGAGACTCCTTCTTCCGAGAAGAGATTGCCACGTTATAAGCAGGTTTACAATCTCTACAATGTAGTGGTTACTCCAGACGAAAGCCAGGTTTATACTTATCGTAGCGATATTCCTGCACGTGCATTCGTAGGTCCAAAGGACTATCTATTCCCTGTACCAGATGATTCTTACAAGAAGACTCCTAGTCTGGGACAGAACACAGGATGGGAACTCTCTGAGGCAAAGAAGGATGAGACTACAGAAGGTGGAGCAACCGAGGGTGGTTCTACCGAAGGTGGCGAGACCACAGGGGGTGAATAATCTCCGATAGGAAGAAAGACAAGAAATCTTTGTCAACAATAACTATTATAACTTTTAAGGTGAGGTCTATGGCGAAAACACCATAGGCCTTCCTTGCTTTAAAGCTTCGCTTATAGAAGCAACAATCAGTAACAATAAAACAAATAACACAATGAAGAAATTTACATTATTGTCAATGCTAAGCTGTATGTCTCTTGGCATGATGGCACAGACAGCCGTCAGCGATGCTGACCTGCAGAATGCCTACAGCTCAAGGACATATAGTATGCGTGTGTGCTGTCACGACCCATCTGTTGTGGTAGATGACATCTCCAATCCTAACAAGCCTATCTATTATATCTATGGTTCCCACCTGGGCAGAGGTAAGACTTATCAAAGCAGTAACTACCAGAATTGGGCAACTTTTAAGACGGGTGAGGAGAATACAGGTACCAACAATAGCCTCTTTGCCGATGTCAATGGCAAGGCCATAAACTTTGCAGATGCCTATAGTACACAGGCGGTTAAGAAGGTGAAGAACTACCAGGGCGTGGAAGTAGATTTCCCTAATTTCGATGCCCATGGCTGGCAATGTGCAACTAATGACAAAGGTGATGCGAATTTTCCAAATACTATACAAGGTATGCAGTGGGCTCCTGATGTCATTTACAACAAGACCATGAAGAAATGGTGCATGTATATGAGTATCAATGGTGATTTCTGGTGCTCTTCCATCGTGTGCTTGACTTCGGATAATGTGGAGGGACCTTGGGTGTATCAAGGACCAGTGATTACATCTGGCTTCTCTGGGCGATTCCCACATAATGATGGAAGTAAGGGGGACAGTTGGAAGGAGACTGACCTTTCAATAGCCTTAGGTTGCACTTCGCTTCCTGATCGTTACAGCGTAACCAGCAAGGACAACTGGGGTAACTATTGGCCTAACTGCATTGACCCTTGTGTCTTCTACGATGAGGACGATAATCTCTGGATGAGCTATGGCTCATGGTCGGGCGGTATCTATATGATTCGCTTGAACAAGGAGAATGGTCTTCGTGATTACGAATACACGTTCCCTTACCAAATTGATGGCAAGGATGCTACTCTTGGGGCATACAACCAGGCTTGTACCTCCGACCCATACTTCGGCAAGAAGATAGCTGGTGGATATTATGTGTCTGGCGAGGCAAGTTATATCAAGAAAATTGGCAAGTATTACTTCCTCTTCTTGAGTTATGGTGGCTTGAATCCTGATGGTGGTTATCAGATGCGTGTGTTCCGCTCGGAGAAGGCAGATGGACCTTACAAGGATTGCTATGGCACCTCTGCTCTTTATAGCAACTATGTATTGAACTTCGGTTCTGGTGCTAATGACAACCGTGGCGTTTTGTTGCTCTGCAACTATCAGTGGGATACCATGCCGGTAGCTGAGTTGGCACAAGGCCATAACTCTGCTTTCAATGATGACAAGGGACGTTCGTTTGTGGTATATCATACCAAGTTTAATGATGGTTCGTTCGGTCATGAAGTGCGTGTTCACCAGCTTTTCTTGAATGACGAGGGATGGTTGATGGCAGCACCATACGAGTTTGATGGCGAGACCATCACCAGCGAGAAAATCGCATCGGAGGCATCTATCGGCAACGATGAGATACCAGGTGATTACCAATTTATCCGTCATCAGTATAATCAAAACGTTGCAGCCAAGGCTTATGAGAAACCTGTGAATATCAAGCTTAATGCCGATGGTACAGTGAGCGGTGGCGAGACAGGCAAGTGGGTTCGTAAAGATGGAACAGACTATATCACCTTGGTGTTGTCGGGTGTAACCTATCGTGGTGCTTTGGTGAAACAGACCATCGACTATACCAATATTCCAGCGCTTGCTATCGTGGCACTCTCTTCATCAAGTGGAAGCTTGAATATCGGACAGAACAACTTCACTTATCAGCAGGAGGTTTGGGCTGTGAAGGCTGATGCCAAGGCTGCTATCAAATATACACTCGACAAGAGTACCGTTCCTTTCCAGGATGGTGCTACACTGAATAGCAAGCCAACTTTGCCAACGACCGCTTATCTCGGCACAACCGTAACATGGAAATCAAGCAACACTTCTATCATGACTGATGCTGGCGTTGTCAAGGGAAAAGGCAAGGTTACGATGACCATGACTATCTCCAAGGACGGTTATGAATATGAGAAGGAATACAATCTCAACATTGATGCTGATGCGGAAGAGACTACTCCTATCTATTATCCAGAGTCTCAGACCAAGACGACGGATGCTGGATGGTGGACCAACTTCTCTCCATATTATGAGTTGCAGGCAGGTAAGAAAATGGAATTTAAGTTCTACAACTATAGCAATATGGTTGCTAATTGGAACAACTGGTGCTTGGTTGCAGCTCAGATGAAACGTGATGATGCTGGCTATGGAGCAGACAAGGAATATTTCGCTATCCGTAACGATAATTATGGATGGGGTGATAGTCATAATGCCAATGGATTTACCAACGATTTCGATACGAGTGATAATTGGTCTCATTTCAGAAAAGATATGAATGGCTCTTTGGTGGATATGATTGTAAGCTTGGACAAAAATGGCGCCATCAAGATGGAGTCTACCATCACTACAATGGAGTCGAAGGTATATCATTATAATTATACCACGACCTTGACAGCCAAACCATCTAAGGTTGTTCTCTTCTTCGTGAGCCAGGAGTCTTATATTGACGGCTCTAGCCTTGCCACTGGCATCGACTCTCCTATCATCGTCAATAAGAAGCAGAATGATGGCAAGATGTACAACCTTGCAGGTCAGCAGGTTGATAAGTCCTATAAGGGCATTGTCATTGTGAATGGCAAGAAGTTTGTGAACAAGTAAGCTATTTGTGTAAAAAGTAGTTGTGTGTAATATAAAAAGGTATTGATGAAAATATCTCGATTGTTTTTAGGAGCGGCAATGATAGTTGCTGCTCCTTTTTGTATAGGAAATGGCTTGTTGATGGCGCAGAATGCTCCCCGACAGTCTATAGTGGTAGATTCTCCTTTTGTCCACGACCCGGTGATGGCATACGAGAATGGTAAGTATTATCTCTATTGCACGGGGCATGGCATTACGCAGATGACTTCCACGGACCGAAAGCACTGGACTATAAGTCGTGAGGGAGTGCTGTCTAACGAGAAGATTCCAGTCTGGACACATGATAGCGTGCCTGGTTTTACTACTCATATCTGGGCACCCGATGTCATCAAGTACAAGAATAAGTGGTACTTAGCTTATTCTTGCTCTACCTTTGGCAAGAATACTTCTGCCATCGGTTTGCTGAGCAATACCTCCTTATCTAATAAGGATGATTGGAAAGATGAGGGTTGCCTCGTCGCCTCCAAGGGCGGGAGAGATAATTGGAATGCTATCGACCCGAACTTTGTCATTGACGAGAAGGGCAATCCTTGGATGACTTGGGGCTCCTTCTGGGACGGCATCCAGCTCATTCCTCTCGATAAGAAGACGATGCACGTGAAGAAAGGGGCGAAGCCTCAGACCATCGCTCGCCGTCACGCCTTAGGCGATGCATCGGCAGAGCCTAATCCTACGAGTAAGTTTGCTGGCACGAATGCCATCGAGGCTCCGTTCATCATGAAGCATGGTGGCTATTACTATCTCTTCGTAAGTTGGGATTATTGTTGCCGTGGCATCAAGAGCAATTATCGTGTTGCCGTGGGCAGAAGCAAGAAGGTTGCTGGCCCTTATCTCGACAAGGAGGGCAAGGACATGCGAGAGGGTGGGGGCACCCTGATTCTCGAAGGCGACAAGAAGGAGTTTGAGGCGATGGGGCATTGCTCAGCCTATAGCTTCCCTGATGGCGATTATTTCTTCTGCCATGGCTATAGCGT
>DHMR01000095.1:20448-36798 GCA_002405875.1 bacterium UBA4637 | reverse complement strand
GCTTTGAACGAGGTCGTTGTCATTGGATATGGCGCAGTGAAGAAATCAGACTTGACCGGTTCCGTAACTGCCATCAAGCCAGACTCCAAAAATAAGGGTGTGGTAGTCAATGCCCAAGATATGCTCGCTGGTAAAGTTGCCGGTGTAAACATCACAAGCAACGACGGTACACCTGGTGGTGGAGCTGCCATTCGTATCCGTGGTGGTTCTTCTTTGAACGCTTCCAACGACCCATTGATTGTCATCGATGGTTTGGCCATGGACAATGACGGAGTAAAAGGTCTTTCCAACCTTCTTTCTGTAGTCAACCCACAAGATATTGAGTCTTTCAGTATTTTGAAGGATGCTTCAGCGACAGCCATTTATGGTTCCCGTGGTTCCAATGGTGTCATCATCATCACAACCAAGAAAGGCCATAAGGGTCAGAAGCCAACAGTTTCATACTCTGGTAGTGTAACCATCAGTGAAAAGAAAAATACGGTTGATGTTTTGGACGGCAACGAATACCGTGCATTGATTGAAAAGCTCTACGGTACTGACAGCGAAGCATATAGTGCTCTTGGAACAGCGAACACCAACTGGCAAGACTTGATTTATCGCACAGCCATCAGCCACGACCATAACGTAACCGTGTCTGGCGCAGCCAAGAATCTTCCATATCGTGTATCCGTAGGTTACACTGACCAAGAAGGTATTATCAAGAATTCTGACTTCCAGCGTGCCACTGCATCCATCAACTTGAATCCTTCTTTCTTCAAAGATCATTTGACATTCAATTTGAACGCCAAAGGTATGTACGCCAAGAGCGTATATACAGATGGTTCAGTTGTTTCATCAGCTGTAAGAATGGACCCAACACAGGATCCATATAGTTTCACTTCTCCTTACCACAAGGCACAGTTGGGCGACAAGTTGGGACAAACTCTTCAAAATTATGGAGGTTATTTCCAATGGACTACAGGTGCTTCGTATGGCGACTCAACATGGCCTTACACTTATAATAGTACAACAGAGATGCCTAATCCTATCTCTTTGTTAGACCAGGCAAACACAACTGCTCATAGCCGCTCATTCATCGGTAGTGCAGACATCGATTACAAAGTGCATGGTTTTGAAGATTTGAGATTACATGCGACATTGGGCGCTGACATTTCGAAGGGTCGCCAATCACAAGCTTTCGCACCAAGTTGTACCAAAGCTTTATATTATGGAAGCTATGGTGGCGAAGAGATTTTAAAGCGTAACCTCACATTGAGTGCATACGCCCAATATTACAAGGACTTCGACAAAGACCATCATTTCGACATCATGGCAGGTTACGAGTGGCAGCACTTCTGGCGTAGCAAGAAAAATGACTATGTAGGATACTATCCATCTACCAACGATGATGCAACCCTTGCAGGCACAGAACGTCCACATACACCATACAGCGAGAAGAGCGAAAGTTATCTCGTATCATTCTTTGGACGTGCCAACTACACTTTGATGGATCGTTATTTCTTGACAGCAACCGTCCGTGACGATGGTACTTCTCGTTTCAAGAAGCATTGGGCTTGGTTCCCATCATTTGCTTTTGCATGGAAGATCAACGAGGAGAACGAGTGGAAGAAGATAACTTGGTTGTCAGACTTGAAACTCCGTTTGGGTTATGGCTTGACTGGTCAGCAAGCTGGTGATATCGGCGACTATGAGTGGATTCCGACCTACTCTATCAGTACAGGCACCAATGGTTTCTACCCTATCCTTGGCGAAGGTCAACTATACAGACCTAACAACTATCGCCCAGACTTGAAGTGGGAGACAACCACTACATACAATGTCGGTTTGGACTGGGGCATCTTCGACCAGAAATTGACAGGTAGCGTGGATTGGTATTTCCGTAAGACTACCGACTTGCTCAACTATGCTCCATTGGCTTCCATGGCAGGTTACAAGAACCAAGCATGGCAGAACATCGGCTCATTACAGAACTCTGGTGTAGAAACATCAATCACTTGGAGAGCTATCCAGACCAAAGACTGGTATTGGACTATGACATACAACTTCACCTACAACAAGAACAAGATTACAGACTTGAATGGTGTTTCTGAAAATGGCGCACCTGTAGCCAATACCAAAATCAAGGTAGGAAATGGTTCTGGTGCATACTTGCAAGCAAACCAAGTGGGATATGCCATGAATTCCTATTACGTTTACCAACAGGTTTACGACGAAAAGGGTAATCCTATCGAGAACTGCGTTGTTGACCGTGATGGTGACGGAAAGATAACAGAAAAAGACAAGTATCTCTATAAGAGTCCTGCAGCCCCTGTAACCATGGGATTCTCTTCTCGCTTAGAGTACAAGAACTGGGACTTAGGTTTCTCATTGCGCGCAAGTATCGGCAACTATGTTTACAACAATGTTGAACAAGGCATGAGCAACATGAATACTGGCGAGTTGTTCTCCAACTCCTTGAAATACCTCTCTAACAGATTAAAGAGTGCAGTAGATAGAAATTGGCAAACATACGAGATTACATCAAAGTTGTCCGACTACTATGTCAAGAACGCTTCATTCTTGAAGTGCGACAACATTACATTAGGTTACAGCTTCAACAACTTGTTTAAGTCAAGCGGATGGCATGGACTTTCTGGACGTGCATACGCCACTGCATCTAACGTGTTTACAATCACCAAGTACGACGGATTGGACCCAGAGGTATTCGATGGTAACGACAACAACCTCTATCCACGTCCATTCTCCGTAGTAGTTGGTCTTAGCTTGAATTTCTAATAAGAAAGGATTCACATTATGAATAAATATATCAAAAGAATTGTTCCTGTAGCAACCATGCTACTTTCTTTAGGAGCAACATCATGTGTGGGGGATTTGGATGTAACTCCAATCAATCCAAACCTACAAACAAATTTAGACATCAATGGTCTATTCAATAAATGCTATGCCAACTTTGCCTTAGCAGGAAACAGTGGTGGAAATGGCGACTGCGACATCGATGGACTTGATGGCGGTACTACAGGTTTTGTACGCCAGTTGTTCAATGCAAACGAATTGACAACTGATGAAGCTATTTGTGGATGGGGTGATGAAGGTATCGCCAGTTTCTGCTACAACAGTTACAATGCTTCACATCCTATGTTGAATGGTTTCTATGCCCGTATCACAACTGGCATCGCTTATTGCAATCAATACTTGGCTGAAGCAGGCAACCAAGATGCCACAATGGCAGCAGAGATTAGATTCTTGCGTGCTTTTGAATACTTCACTTTAATGGACTGCTGGGGCAACATTCCGTTCACCCTCGAGCCAATGACCAAACCAGTACAGTATTCTAGAGCACAGGCTTATGAATGGTTGGAAAAAGAACTCCTAGAAATAGAGCCAAACCTTTCTGAAGCTAAAGCAAAGAAATCAACAGATAGCGGTTATGGTCGTGTTGACAAAGCTGCATGCTGGCTGCTTCTTTCCCGCCTCTACCTCAATGCTGAAGTTTATACAGGTACTGCGCAATGGGCAAAGGCAAAGGAATATGCCAAGAAAGTGATGGACTCATCTTATAAGTTGAACATGGAAGGCAAGAATGGTTGGAGTGCATACCAGATGCTTTTCATGGGCGACAATGGCGAGACAGACGCTGCATACGAAGGTATATTCCCTCTTCTACAAGATGGCTTGAAAACCACAAGTTGGGGTACATCTCTATTCTTGATGGCTAGTACATACGACGAAAATATGCATGGAGATCCAAACGATGCAGTTGCTACAAATGGTACCGACCAGAAATGGGGTGGTAACCGTGCACGCCCTGACTTGATCAAGAAGTTCTTCCCACAAGGAGACATTCCACACTTAGAGAGTTACCAAACAGCAGAAGCGGCAGGCGATGACCGTGCTCTCTTCAATGGCATTGGCCGTACATTGGACAATGAAGATGTTGCTACATTCAAGAGCGGATATGCCATAGCTAAGTTCAACAACTTCAAAACTGACGGAAGCAAAGGTCATGATGGTTCATTCTGCGATGCAGACTTCTTCTTGATGCGTGCCGCAGAGGCCTATCTCAACTTTGCAGAAGCTGACGCTCGTTTGAATGGCAACCAGACAACCGCAGAAGGAACGGAAGCCATCAACAAGATTCGTGAGCGTGCCAACGCCTCAACACGTGAAGGCAGCTATTCACTCAACGACATCTGTGACGAGTGGAGCCGAGAGTTCTATTTCGAAGGACGCCGCCGTATGGATTTGATTCGCTTCAACAGATTTGGTGGTAACGTCAACTATAATTGGCAATGGAAGGGTGGCACTAAGGAAGGCCGTAACTTCTCTAAAGACCTCAACATCTTTGCCATCCCTACCAACGAGTTGACTTCCAACAAGAACTTGCATCAGAATCCTGGATATTAATTTTCATACATTAAAAAGGAATTCATTATGAAAAATATAATCAAATCAGCACTACTCGTTGTCATGAGCTTGGCTCTCATGACAGCATGTAGCGACGACAACGACTCTAATCCGACTCTCACGTCAGCCACAGAGTTCAAACTGAACACACCAGCTTTGGAGAATACTCCTATAGACTTGGCAAATTCATCCAAAATCATATTGACCTGCTCCCAACCGAATTATGGTTTTCCTGCAAGCACTCAATACACAGTTCAAGTTGCTACCAAGCAAGACATGTCTGATGCCGTAGAATTGGACGAAACCAGCACATCGGCAAAAGTCGAAATTGACGCAGCCACTTTAGCTAGTACATTGACCAACATCTACGTAGAGAAAGGAAAGACAGAGGCTGATTTTCCAATGGATGTAAAAGCCTACTTCCGATTGAAAGCAAACGTGGTCACCAGCACGGGTGCAGCTGTTGAAGGCACAGAGATTCTTTCAAACATAGTCTCTCTCAACAAGATTCATCTCTTGTTCTCTTTGCCACCAGTAACTACACCAGACAACGTTTATGTCATTGGCAAATTCTGTAGTTGGGATTGGGGCAAATGCCTAGACATGGTTAAAGTAAATGGTGCAGAAAACGTATTCTGGCGTTTAGTCTATATTGATGGTGAAGGCATCAAGATCAACACCGACAAAGCTTGGAACAACCAGGAACTTGGCTACTCAGGCATCAACATCTCTGGAGACTGCGCCGCTGACATGATAGACAATGGTGGCAACATTGCATCTAAGAATCCAGGTTGGTACCTTATGATTGCCACAACTTCAGTATCAGGTCGTGATATTGTTTACGATGTTCAATTCAACAAGCCTGAGGTTTGGCTTACAGGTGGTGTACTGAATGGAGTTTGGGATGAATTGAATCCTGCAGGTTTATTCACGGTTCCTACCACCCAAGACGGCGAGTTTGTTTCACCAACATTCCTTGCAGGAGTGGCAGGCGGTAAGACATCTGATGACCCAGGTGTACGTGCCTACGTAAAGATTCCAGGCTACGATTGGTGGAAATCCGAATTTATCATTTACGATGGCAAAATTGCGTACAGAAGCACAGGTGGTGACCAAACGCCACGTGTAGCAGGTAAAGCTGGTCAACAATTGCACCTCAACTTCGCCAAAGGCACAGGTGAAATCAAGTAAATAACGATTTAAAATCGAAAAACAATGAAAAAATTATCATTATATGTATCTATCGCACTTGCAGGCCTCTTCATGGGGTCCTGCAGTGACGATTACACCAACTTGGCTAATCCTCAGACCAACCCACAGGAAGATGCCATCACCATCCCTGGCTTTACTGCTACTGCTGCGCAAGCCATCGACTTAGCCCAAGTAACAACAGATAGTGTCGCTGCTTACTCCTTAGGTGAGTCAGCCCTCCCAACGGGTTTCACATTGGAAAATGCTCGCATGGAGTTGACACCTCAAGGTGTGGAGAATGCCACTAAGACGACTGTCAGCACAAGCCTCGATGGCAAGAGTGCCGTCACCGACTTGGCATCCGTAGTAGAAACCGCATACGGCA
Organism: bacterium UBA4637; assembly: GCA_002405875.1. The sequence goes on along the minus strand of DHMR01000095.1, from coordinate 30,818 downwards.
AGCGCCCTACTGCTCGTACTTTCGATGCTCAGATTTATGTCAACGCCATCAAGGACGGTCAGGCTGTTCTCATCGATGCCGGCAAAGTTAATCTCGTATTGACTCCAAAGGCTCCATTCATCGACTCCAACTATTACATCGTTGGTAACATGACAAACTGGGCTTTGGACAACAACTTTAAGTTCACTCATTCTGATGCAGATGTTTATGAGGATCCTGTCTTCACAATCATGTTCACTACAACTGCCGACAACCAGTATTGGAAGATCATTCCACAAGGGAATGTCGATGCAGGCAACATCTGGGCTGTGGAAAACAATCCTAAGGGTGTTGTGGGTGTAGAAACTGATGGCGATGACGCAATGAGCGGTACTCTTCTGACAACAACTTCTACTGGTGAAAAGGCTAACGCTGGCAAGATTGCCAAAGCTGGTATCTACCAGATGACCATCAACATGATGGACTACACCTACACCATCAAACAAATTGCCCCTGAGTATTACCTCGTTGGCAAACTGCAAGGTTGGTCTCCAACAAACAAGAGTTGTCTTATGTACGCCGAGAGTGCTATGGTACAGAGTTACACGACACAGTGGAACGAAGATGCGAACTTGAAGATTTGGTTGGGCAGCGACTTTGGCACATGGAACAGCGCATACGGAACCGCAATTAATGACGACAACTCTGTTTCTGGTAAGATTGGTGGCAGTGGATCTATCAAATGCCCTGAGCCAGGCAAGTTCTACACCTTTACAGCAGATTTCTCTACCATGACCTACAAGTGGACTAAGCTCGATAACCAAGCTCCTACAGAGTATGAAAAGGTCGGTCTCATCGGTATCGGTAATGACTGGGATAATGATGTAGATATGGAACAGGTTACTCCACACAACTGGTACATCGAGAAAGAGATCCCTGCTGGTGGCCTTAAGATTCGCGCCAACCACGAATGGAACAATGCAGCCAACTGGGGTTATTTGGATGAAGATCAAGAATATACCAACACGGGGAAGCTCATCAGTAGCGGTGGTAGCAAGAACATTCCTGTTCCTGCTGGCAAGTATAAGATATTCTTCAATGATATCACTCTCGAATATGCTTTCATTGCTGAATAATTTATCATAACTATAGAATATAACTAAGATAGGTGGTTCTCAAATGGGAACCACCTATTTTTTATTTTTCCTTTCTTTTATCGCACTATATGCAAACGTTTGCACAACCCTTTTGCTTGATTTACATCAATNNAAGAGCTGAAGGAAGAGCTGAAGAGAAAAAGGACATTGCTCGCAAGCTCTTAGCTCAACACATTCCATTAGAAATCATTTCTCAGGCCACCGGATTAAGCATAGAAGAAATCAAGCAAATCCAAGAACTATAACACCAATAGGCGACTCTCCTCATCCGAGAGCCGCCTATTTTTACACAATTGCGAAACCAGCGGTTTCGCAAATTACAAATATTAGCTTATCAGCCACTTCGCAAAGAAGCGGTCATTTACCAGATAGCCTTGCGGGGTCTTGCCCACGAGCTGTTTATCCACCAAAGCTTTCAGCGCCGTCTTCACGCTGCTCGTGGCTGGGAGATTGTGAGTACGAATGAACTGTTGGCTCAAAGGCGAAGAGACCAAACGCTCTCGGGCAATAGCCACCAAGAGCATTTGCTGGTTCTCCGTGAGCCAAGCGCAATAATTCTGATAAGACATCGCTTGCTCCTCTATCAACTCTCGTACCACGGCATCCACCTCCCTTTGCTGACTAGCCAAGAGACGATTGGCAAACTCCAAGTACTTATCTTCCACGATACAAGGCAATGACATCACCAAGGAACTCTGTAAGAACGAATCATCGCCTCCACACTATTCTCTGGATAATTCAATATCTGCTGAAACTCATCGATAGCAATATAGCATCGCTTGTCGGATTGCTTCAAATACTCAAAGATTCGTCGCAAACTCTCCTTTCCCTCGTTCGGTTTCAAGTCTAAGGAGAAGGTTGGGATGCCCGTCAGTTCATCTATCGAAAGCGTAGGTCGCCAAATGATTTCAACATTTTTAATAATAAATGGCAGAATTAGACAGGATATTAGTTGATTATTACGATGATTTTTGTATTTTTGCAGACGAGATAAGACATAATATTTCTGCCAAGAACAAGAAATAAACAACAAATAAAACCAACAAACATAAAACGAACCTTACTTATCGTTCTCTTGGGCATTTACGCTCTCGGGGCACATGCCATAAGCCCAACCGAGAACTTATGGCATGTTTTATTTTACGCAAGGACGTGCAAACGATTGCGCAAACCTTTTGCTTGATTTACATCAATTTAGTTATACCCTACAAGAAATAATCGTAACTTTGCCAACGAATTAAACAAATAGAATAGACAAACAACAAAAGAATTAAAAACAAAACCTAAATATGAAGAAGTTTTACCTATCACTCGTTGCATTACTCGCAACGACCCATATGTTTGCTCAAGGTTGGCCTGCCAAATACGACGGAGTCATGTTGCAAGGATTCTACTGGGACTCTTACAGAGATTCCAAGTGGACTAATCTTGAATCACAAGCTGACGAGCTAAGCCAGTATTTCAAACTCGTTTGGATTCCACAGAGCGCCTACTGCGGTGGAAAGTCCATGGGCTATAACGACCTCTATTGGTTCAGTAACTACAACAGTTCTTTCGGAACAGAAAGCGAATTGCGCAGCCTCATCAAGACATTCAAGAGCCATGGCATCGGAACCATTGCCGATGTGGTCATTAATCACCGCAACACCTTAACTTCCTACTTCGACTTTCCAGAGGAGACCTACAAGGGAGTAACCTACAAGATGTACCCTACAGATGTATGTGCCAATGATGACAAGGGAGAGACCAAGAAATGGGCTGACGCAAATGGCTATACACTGAGCAGCAACAATGACTCGGGCGAAGGATGGGATACCATGCGTGACCTCGACCACTACAGCAGCAATGTGCAAACCGTGGTCAAGGCTTATCTCAACATGCTCTTGAAAGATTTCGGCTATGCTGGTTTCCGATATGATATGGTAAAAGGATATGATGGCAAATTCACAGGAATCTACAATGATGCCACCAAACCAACTTATTCCGTAGGAGAATACTGGGATGGAAATGCAGAAACCGTCAAGAAGTGGCTAGATGCCACCAAGATCAACGACCAAATCATGAGTGCCGTCTTCGACTTTCCTATCCGCTATTCGGTACGTGATGCCATCAACAACAACTGGAATACCAACATCAACGGTGGTATTGCGACAGACAACACTTATAAGCAATATGCAGTAACATTCGTGGAAAACCACGACACCCAATATCGCTCATCCAGCGAGCCAAACGACCCTATCAAGAAAGATACGCTTGCCGCCAATGCTCTGATCCTAGCTACCAGCGGTACTCCATGCGTATTCTACAAGCATTGGCTTGCCTACAAGAAAGACATCAAGATGATGATCAATGCCCGCAAGGTTGCAGGTATCACCAACAACAGTGCCACGACACTAAACTCTTACAATGGTACTAATTACAGAGCTGTTACTACAACTGGTTCCAACACATCCTTGTTGGCAGTAATGGGACCTGGAGCCAAGAACTTCACGACAACAGCTTACCAAGAAATCATCTCGGGCTACCACTATCGATATTTCTTGCCAAAGAGAGCCAAGATTGCCTGGGTCGATTTACCTTCGGGGGATTACGAAGAAGAACAGAAAGCTAAATTAGTAGCAGTTTCTAACAATAGCAGTGCCAAGCTGGTATATACCACAGATGGCACTACCCCAACCGCCTCCAGCAAACAAGTGGCAAGTGGTACTGAACTCACCGTTCCTTTTGGCAAAACGACATTAAAGGTTGGCCTTTTGTCTAGTGGCACTGTCAGCAGCATCATTACTCGTGAATATAACATCAACAAGCCAGAGCCTTTTGTCCCATACGACATTACAGTATATGTCAATGCCGACAAACTCGGTTGGACCAACGGCATTAACTTCTGGGCTTGGGAAGATGCGTCAAGCGAGAACCTGACAGCAAGCAAGGCATGGCCTGGCGACTTGGTTACACAAAGCAAGACCATCAATGGCAAGAAATGGTATTATCAGACATACAACATCAAGGACAGAAACTATATGGTGTCATTCGTATTCAGCCACAACAACGGCGAGAAGACGATTCCGCAGACGGATGACGTAACCGACATCACCAAGGACACCTATTTGGAAATCCAAGATACCCCAAAGAGTGACGCAGCACAAAAATACTACGATGTTGTCAATGTCACAGACCAAGTTCTCTCTGGTATCGCCGATGCTCCAATCATCGACAACACCACGACAAAGGATAATGCTTGGTACACCCTCAGTGGCATGAAGATGACGCAGAAGCCATCACAGGCTGGCATCTACATCCACCAAGGCAAGAAGGTAGTAATCAGATAAAACTTTAAATACGATTAACTCTCTAAAAATATAAGAGCATATCCTCTGCTTCCGCTGCAGGATATGCTCTTGCTTTTTAATACCCCCTCACGCATTCTTTTCTATCCTCAACACTTGGTCGCAATACTCTACCACGGCAGGACGGTGGGTGATGAAGATAATCGTCTTGTCGTGCGATGACAAGATATTCTGAAGAAGCTGTCGCTCGGTATCTGGGTCGAGCGCACTGGTAGCCTCGTCGAAAAGCATGATGCTACGATTGCGAAGAAGACTTCGGGCAATCGCTATGCGCTGGGCTTGTCCCTCGCTCAGTCCTCCACCCTGCTCACTACACTGGGTATCTAATCCTTGCGGTAGCTCCAATACGAAATCGGCGCAGCTCTTATGCAAAGCCTCCGTCATCTCCTCATCGGTGGCATCCAACTTACCCAACCGCAAGTTGTCACGGATGGTTCCGCTCATCAAGGTATTGCCCTGCGGCACATACACGAAATTGCAGCGATGGCGAGGGGACAGTTCCCGACATTCAGCAGATGCCTCCTTGCGACTTTCCACCTTATTATATATAAATAGATTTCCTTCCTGTGGACGAAGCAAAGCCAATATCAAGCGAATGAGCGTGGTCTTTCCGGCGCCCGTCTCTCCCAATATCGCCGTGCAACTACCTGGACGGAAATCGAAACTCAAATGATTGATTACATTAAAATCATCTGACATCTTATTACAAGAAACTTTTGATTCACCGACAGAAGCTGAATCCACCGCTGCCTCTGTCTTCTTGTAACTATAGCAAACATCCGTCAGTCGAATGCCACAAGGCGAAGGAACCTCTATTGGCTCACCTTGCTCTTCGAGTGGATTTTCCTCTAGTTCCATCAGCCGCTCCGCCGCCGTAAATACGCTTACAAAAGCTGGTACAAGCTTGGTCAAGTTGCGAGCTGGCACCTGTATCTTGTTGACCAACTGCAAGAAAGCCGTCATGCCGCCAAAGCTCAACGTTCCGCCACTCATGCGAATGGCAGCCCAAAGAAATGCCACAAGATACCCCAAGGCAAAGCCAAAGTTGACGATGAGATTACTGAACACACTAAACATCGTTCGTCTCACCACATGACCACGAAGCTCCTTCTGCGTGTTTTCGAGTTTATCCACCATCGCCTCGTCTTTCTCCAAGGTTTTGATGAGCATACGATGCTGGATGGTCTCCTGCAACACGCTCTGCACCTTACTGTCTGAGTCTCTCACCTGACGAGTAAGCTGACGCATCTTTCCTATGTATATCTTACTGAAAGCCAAGAATATCGGAATCATGATGACGATGACTACCGATAGCATCTTGTCCATCGAGAAGAGATAGAAAAAGGCGCCGAGGAACATCGCCAAGACACTCAAGGTATTCGGGATAGTCTCCGTCAAGAAATTGACCACGGTATTGACATCCGTTTCCAGTCGGTTGAGCACATCGCCCGAATGAAGTCTTTCCCTACCATGCCACTCCGAGCGTAGGATGCGGTCGAGCATACGCTGCTGCATACGGTTCTGCGCCTTGATGCCCAAGAGATTGCGAATCCATATCGAAGAAATGTTGAGGGCGAAGTCGGCGAGTATCAAGAATCCCATCACTCCTACCGCCCAATAGATGTTACCATCCACGGCATGGGAAGCCACGTCGATGGCACGCTTCACCGCCCACACCTGCGCCAAGCTCACCCCCACCGAAAGCAAGCCCACGGAAGCATTGAGGACAGCCTGCAACTGGTTGCCCCTCCACGCCCGCCAAAGCCATATCAGCAAGGTCTTGACATTATACTTAAACTTCGGTATTTTAAAGATCTTCATCCATCAAAGCATTTGAATTCTTCACTCTTCGTTCTTCACTCTTCACTTAACTTCTTTCCCTTTGGTCAGCTCCCCACATCAATTTTTCTCTCAACGTAGAGAAGTATCGCTGATTACGCTGTTTCACTATCTTTATCGAATGCGCAGCCTTACGGATAACCAACTTTGTCCCCTCCGTCATGCGCTCGCTCCTGCCATCTATCGCCACCAAGTAGTTATGGCTACGGCTCTCCACATCCAGCGTTATCTCCGCCGTGTCGTTGATGACAATCGGACGAATGTTCAAACTATGTGGAGCGACAGGCGTCAGACAGAGACTTCCACTCTGCGGAATGATGATAGGACCACCATTGGAGAGGTTATAAGCAGTTGAGCCAGTAGGGGTCGTCACAATAAGACCATCAGCCTGATAAGTAACCAGGAACTCACCGTCTACTTGTGTTCGGATGGAAATCATCGAGGCATCATCACGCTTCAACACGGCAATGTCGTTCAGCGCAAAAGGATTGCCGGCGAGAATGCCGCCCTCTGCCTTCACCTCTATCACGGCATGTTCTTCCACCACGCACTTGCCAGCATAGAGACTATCCAATGCCGTCTCTATCTCACTCGGCAGCACATCGGCGAGGAAGCCCAAACGTCCCATGTTCACACCGATGATAGCTGTTCCCTTGGCGCCCACACGGCTCGCCGCCTTGAGGAAAGTACCATCTCCACCCATCGAGATGACGTAATCGACATCGAAGTTGTAGTCCTCGAATACACCTGCCGCATTCACTTGAAGATGCTGGTCACGAGTCAAGAACTCATAATAAGCATTCTCAAAATACACCTCAGCCCCTTTCTTCTTGAGGTAATCGAGGATTTTTTCAATAGAAGCCGACTTCTTGGCTTGGTATTCATTGCCAAATATGGCGAATTTCAAATGTTGGTCTGTCATAACTGATTATCTTACCTTTGTGTATGCCGTCACATGCCGCCGAGGACATGAGACATCGAATGTGAGTACAAAAGTAATGCTTTTTGGCGAAATTCCGATAAAAAACAAGCAAAATTCTATACTGAGGAACTTTTTTCCACAAAAAAGTCTTTTCCTTTTGATACTATTCTTACACCTTTGCGTAATAACAAGTAATTAAAAGACAAAAAACATGAACAGAATGAAACTTGCAGCCGTTATATTCGGCTTATTTAGTTATTCCGCCTCTATGCAGGCACAACTTTTAAAAGGTACCGTCAAGGCAGACAGCATCAGCGACATGATGATAACCTATTACATTGACGGCAACATCTTGGAACCCGTCAATCAAGACATCGAAAGAGACAAGAATGGTAACTTCATCTTCGATGGCTCCATCCCTACCAAGGAGATGAACATCACCGTGCAAGCCGACAACGACATATTCGGCGTTCACGTAGAACAAGGAAAAACAGCTCAAATCACGATTTTCCGCAACAAAAACGGTGAACTTGAAGCCAAGTTCACAGGCGACAACGCTGACCAAAGTCGTTTCTACAACACCTACATCAAGGCGTACGACACTATGAAATATTGGTCGCCAGACCCTTCTGAATGCAAACCAAATGCCGAGTATTGCAAAATCTTGGAAGCCGAACATGCCAAAGCTCTCAAGGAATTGAACAAATTGAAGAACAAGCCTTTCTACAACTACTACAGTCAGTTGAACCAAGGTATGTATACCTGGACCAAGATACGCCTGCTCATGGATAAAGCTTTCGAGGAGAAAAAGGACTTCCTCGACTATCCAGAATATGTAAATGCCACCAAGGACATCGACCCCAACAGCGACATCAGCTTGGAGACCAACCTCAGCAACGCTTGGTTGACAGCCCGCCGTCTGCAATTTCTCAAGGAGACCAACGACACCACCAAGAGCTACTTGATGGCAATGGACGAGATCAAGAACAAGATAACCAATTCCAAGGTGAAGACTTTTCTGACCAATATGTTGATGTATGGATATTCCATGACTCCTGAAGGCGACATCAAGACCGTATGGAAAGCCTACGAGACTTTTGCCAAGGACTATCCTGCGATGATTGCACATTACAAGCCCATGATCCAGACAGCCCTCAAGTCCTTCAACGGCAAACCTCTTCCTTACGATCCAACAATAGAGAGCACCGATGGAAAAAGCTGCAAATTGAGTAGTCTCTATGGCAAACTTACCTATATAGATATGTGGGCTACCTGGTGCGGACCTTGCTGCAAGGAGATTCCGCACTTAGAGAAAGTCGTCGAGAAATATAAAGGTAATGACAAAGTACAATTTATCAGCATCTCCATCGACACCAACAAACAGGCTTGGCTCAACAAGCTCAAGAAAGACAATCCTGCCTGGGCACAATATCTTATGCCACAAGAGGATGCCAACAAGCTGATGTCGCTCATGGGTATCAACGGCATACCTCGTTTCATACTCTTGGATGAAAAAGGCAATGTCATCGCTGCAGATGCCAAGCGCCCTTCCGACCCAGAGCTGATTGACGACATCAATAGTCATATCCAATAAAGACATTACCACCATGAAAGAATATACCAACGAGCACATCAGTGCCTTGCTATTCAAGAAAATCATCGGTTCCATTTCCTCCTCGGAGGAATTGGAGCTCGACTCTTGGCGACAAGAAGACTCAAAGAACGAGCAACTATACCACAGGATGCTTGACCATCAGCACATAGAAGAACTATTACGCCAACGGCAAATGATTCCTACAGACCGCCCACTTGCCGACATGACGGACAGACTCCAGTTAGAAGTGTCGCCACATGCATCCCATCCTTGGCGACGTTGGGCAGTTGCAGCTTCCTTCCTGGTATTCGTTTCCATTGGCACAAGTTGGCTTTGGTCACAAAGAGAACAGAAGGAACGTCAAGAGGTGGCAGCCATCCTCGCCCCAATCCAAGAGCAAGGCTTCATGCCTGGCGAGAAGAAAGCCATCCTCACGCTTACCGACGGTAGGAAAATTGCACTCGGAGAAAAGGCAGGCAAGGAAGAACCTTCTTTCTTGGACAAAGCCATCGCCAAGCTCAGTGGTAAGGAAAAGCAACTCTGCTTGGATATTCCTCGTGGTGGAGAATTCAAGATTATCCTCGAAGACAGCACGGAAGTTTGGCTCAACTCTGAGTCACAACTTATCTATCCTGAGAAATTCTCCGAGAAGGAACGTCGGGTCATCGTCAAGGGAGAAGCCTACTTCAAAGTGGCACACGAAAGCAACCGGCCTTTCCGTGTGGAAACCGATGGTCAATTAGTCACCGTCCATGGCACTCAATTCAATGTCAAGTCATACAAGGAAGACAAAAAGGTAGCAACCACCTTGGTGGAAGGTAGCATTTCCCTTTGTAAGAAAAATAGCAGTGGCGAAGTCATGCTCAGTCCTGGGCACCAATCCTTATTCGACAAGCAGAGCGCGACCACCCAAATCCAACCCGTCAATGCCGAGATGGTGACGAGTTGGCGTCTTGGCAAGTTTGTGTTCGAGAACCAAACGCTTGAAGAAATCATGCAAGAACTGAGTCGCTGGTATTCCTTCAACTATGAGTTCGCCAATGCAGACCTGAGACAAATAGAATTCATGGGCAGCATCCCTCGCAATTCCAAGTTTGCCACAGTCCTCACCATCCTCGAAAAGAGTGGTGGCATCCATTTCAAGATGAAAGGGAATCATTTGTTCATCACCCAATAAGAATCACAGATTATTCACATTAATATCAATCAACTATGAGAAGAGAGATTATCGCTTGGTTCATGACCGCACTCTTTGCCTTGCTACCTATCAGCAGTTTTGCCAAGGACTATACGGTCAACTACCAGAACTTAGCCTTCGAAAAGGTCATCAGCGACCTCAGAAAGAAAACGGGCTATGAGTTTGTTTACCAAAAGAACATCATCAAGAATGTGGGTGATGTCACCTGCCGTCTATCACATGCTTCCTTGCAGCAGATTCTCAACAGAATCGTCTTGGACGAAGCGGAATTAGACTATGAGATTGTAGGAAAAACTATAGTCATCAGCAAACCTAAGAAAGAGCTGCCTTATTT
>DHMR01000095.1:6568-20320 GCA_002405875.1 bacterium UBA4637 | reverse complement strand
GGAGCTACCGTCCGACAAGTAGGTGCGAAGAACGGAGTGGTCACCGACATTGACGGACAGTTTGCCCTCATGGTAGAAGGCAAAGACCCTTCCGTCTCTTTCTCCTACATCGGCATGAAAGACAAAGTGGTCAAGGCATGCAATATCAAGGGGATAAATGTAAACATCACCCTGCAAACCAATGAGATTATGATGAATGACATCTTGGTGACTGGTTACCAGAACATCAAGCGAAAGAACGCCACGGGTTCCTATCAGACCATCACAGCCAAGGATATGGACGAGCGTTATACTGGCGACATCGTGAGCAACTTGGAGGGTAAGGTACCAGGATTGGTGTCTTACAAAAATGGTTCGAATGGAGATGGCGAATCTACCCTTTCCATCCGAGGCATCGGTTCCTTCCAAGCCAAGACCAATCCTTTGGTCGTTGTAGACGGACTTCCTATCGAAGGCTCCATCGAAACTGTAAATCCTTACGACATCGAGAACATCACCGTATTGAAAGATGCCGCAGCAGCCTCCATCTATGGCGCAAGGGCTTCCAATGGCGTCATCGTCATCACCACCAAGAAGGCACAGAAAGAGAAGGTTGACATCGACTTCAATGCCGACCTCTGCATTAGCGAGAAAAACAACTACGACAATTACCGTTGGGCAAACGCCGCAGAAGTCATCCAGTTGGAACAGAACAACTTCAACTATATGAAAAGTGCTGAAGACCAAAGTGCCTTCAACACCTTGCAACAAAACTACATCAACAAGAAAATAGCCCTCAGTCCCATCAGCCGTCTCTTGATGGACAACTATATGGGTGTATTGAGCGACACCGACTTACAACAACAGTTGAGTACGCTCAGCAAAAACAACTATCGCAAGGAATGGCAAGATGCCTACGAGCGTACCCAAATCACTCATCAATACAACCTCGCCATCCGCACCAACGGCAAGTCGCTCAATTCCAGCATCGTACTCAACTACAAAGGTGATAACAACGGTATGGTGAAGGAGCACAACAACGCCTTGTCGTTCAGTTACAAGGGACTTCTGAAAGCCACTCCATGGCTCAATCTCACCTTTGGAGCCAATATCTTGAGCGAACGTTCCAAGACGCACATCTCCAATTCTTGGAACGACATCAATTCCTTCATGCCTTACCAAAGCATGTACAATGCCGACGGTTCCTTGGCAAGAATGGAAGCAGACACCTATTTAGGCGAGGAAAGTTTGCAGAACCCTGAATATGGTTTCAAGGATGCCAGCTACAATCCATTGGAAGAAGTCAACATGAACTTCAACAATACACGCCGCACCAACATCCGTTCCTTCATTCATGCCGATTTCACCATCTTGCCAGAATGGAAAGCAAGCGCACAGTTCCAATACGAGGACATCTACTATAAGAACGACGCTTATAGGGAGGGGAAATCTTACTACATGAGAAATCTCTACAACCTCTACACGGGCACGACCTCCCAACCTGGAGGCGGAGATGATGACGATGACGACGATGATGACTACGAAGATTATAGCCTATACGCCTTGGATTCTGCGGTAAAGCACTATATCCCTGATGGAGGAATGCTAAGCACAACCACGGAGGAAGGTGCTTATTATACATTCCGTTTGCAAACAGACTATAACAAGACATTTGCTGGAAAGCATGAAGTCAGCGCCTTGGCTGGTTTTGAATACCGACAGACCCACTACAAGACCAATAGCAACTTGTTGATGGGCTACGATGATCAGACACAGACCAACAACCAAGGCTTGATGAACTTTGGTGAATTGGTGGACGTAGACGGAAATATCTCTGCATTGGGACCTAACTACAATATGTATGGGGCACCTACAGGAAGTGACTTTAGCACCTCCGACGTATTGCATCGTTTCTACTCACTCTATTTCACGGGTAGTTATGTGTACGACAGTCGATACTCTGCTTCTGTTTCTTGCCGTCTCGACAAGGCTGACCTCTTCGGAACAGACCCTAAGTTCCGTGGTCGCCCATTATGGTCAGCAGGTATTAGTTGGAATGCCCACAACGAGTCGTTCATGAAGGACATCAAATGGCTCAATGTCTTGAAGCTACGTGCCTCATACGGTCTCACGGGAAATATAGACCAGTCTGTCTCCTCCTATCTGACTGCCAAGATTGGTGTCAACGAAATCAATGGCAAGCGAGTTGCCACCCTCAACACGCCACCTAACGAACAGTTGAGATGGGAGAAGACCTCTTCTTTCAACTTAGGTATCGACTTTGCCGTGCTCGGCAATCGCCTGAGCGGTTCGTTGGACATTTACAACAAGAGAGGCAGCGACTTGCTCACCATCACCGACTTAGATCCAACGACTGGTTGGAACCAACTGACCATCAACAACGGAAAAGCTACCAACAAAGGTGTGGAATTGCAATTGAACGGTATCATCTTGCCAGCCAAGAGCCGCAATGATTTAGGTATCAACGCCAGCTTCAACCTTGCCTACAACAAGAACAAGATTACCCATGTCACTCACAAAGCAGCATCGGGTGAAGAAGCATTGCGAAGCAGCACCTTGCATGAAGGCTATCCGATCCACTCACTCTTCTCATACCAGTTTGCTGGCATGAACGTTGACGGCAACACCCAGTCCTTCTCATGGAGAGGAGCCGACGGAGAAATACACACTTCTGATATTACAAGTGGTGAGTTTACGGTCAACGACATTGTGTATAGTGGTGGACTCGACCCTAAGGTGACAGCCAACTTCATGCCCGAAATCACCTACCGTGGCTTCACCCTCTCAGCCATGTTCGCCTACTATGGAGGGCATTATATGAGAGCCAAAGTGAACGACTGGGGTACCTTGGGAAGAATTGGAGGATATGACAATATCGACGGTGTCATCCCATCCGCTTACCTCAACTATTGGAACACAAGCGACAAGACACAATATCCTGCCAATGGTTACTTAGGAACCACCAACGTTACAGGAAATCCACAATATATGGACTCCAACGTAGTGCCAGCCGACTACATGAAGCTGCGCAACATCGTATTGGGCTACAACTTCTCACAGAGCCTCTGTCACAAGTTGGGCATCAACCAACTGCGTCTTCGCTTCCAAATGAACAACCTTGCCACATGGACACGCAACAAGTGGGACATCGATCCGGAGGCAAACGACCCCATCAGCGGCAGCGACTTGAAAAAGACTCCACGTAGCTATACAATGAGTTTATATGTCAACTTCTAAACAAAGAACAATGAGAAAGATTATCAAGAATATCATATACGTGGCTGCAATAGCCATGACTTTGAGCGCCTGCGATAGCAAGTTGGACATTGTCCCTAAAGGACAATCCACATTAGAGTCTGTAGAAGACTTAGAGCTATTGCTCAACCAAGAGTATGACCTGTCCACCATGCCTTACTCCGACTTGGGCATGATTTGCAATGAGTCTTTGGGAGCTTGCACCTCCATCCCCGAAATGCTATCGCAACACAATACCCTCGACTATACCTACCTGACATACAACGAGAAAGTGGACCGCGCCACACTCACCCAGCAAGATGCCAGATACGAGGCGTTGTACAAGTACATCAACAACTCGAATGTCATCTTAGACAAAGCCGACGATGCCGAAGGCGACAACAACAAGCGCATCACCATCAAGGCACAGGCACAGATTCTGAGAGCTTACTTCCACTACCTGCTCGTCAATATCTATGCCTCTCAATATGACGAGGCTACAGCTGCGGAGAAAGGTGGAATCCCATACGTAACCGACATTGATGTCAGCAAGAACAAGGACAAGCTCACCCTCAAGGACACCTACGAGCATATTCTCGCCGACTGCTCGGACGAGGTCATCGCACAACTACCTAAAAGCACAGGCGACGTTTTCCGTCCAAGCCAAGCCACAGGTAATGCCATCCGTGCCAAAGTTCTCTTCCAGATGAAACGATACGAGGAAGCCTTGCCATACGCACAAGCTGCTTTACAACTCAATGGACAAATCGAAGACCGCTCCACCATCGCCGAAACGGAAAGTTGGACGGTAGAACAAGACAGTCCCAACAACTACCTTGCCGTAAAATCAAGTGCCCGTGCCAATCCTTTCATGGAAACAGCCTCCGCAGAGACCCTCGCCAAGTTTGAGGACGGCGACTTTGTACGCAACTATGACAGCATGGGATGGAGCGAAATGTTCGGGCAAATGATGGCAGGTATCGATGGATGCGCCGTTTGCTTTTCGATGAACGTCTGCACAACCTCTTACGGCATAAACGCCGACCGAACCTACTATCTCGCCGCCGAATGTCTCATCCGTACGGGGAACATTCGACAAGGATTAGAGTTGATTGACGAAGTGAGAGAGAAGCGAGTCGAGGATTACGAGAAATTCACGAACATATACGACGAAAGCGAACTAAACGAGCAACAAGCCATGGCACTCCTGCAAAAGGCAAAGTGGATAGAATGCCTCGGCTCTTACGAAAACTTCTTCGACTGCAAGCGTTGGAACAGCGAAGAAGCCTACAAACAGACCATCACCCGCAACTTAGGAGAAGGACTGGGCACGTATAGCATATCACCGGAGTCTCCACTTTGGGTGTTGCCTTTCCCTGCCAACGCAGTGAGGTACAATCCGACATTGACACAGAACTATTAAGAACATGAGGATAGAGAGAAGCTCAATGTCCAAACAGCAATAACAACATCAGCAGTTTCTCTCCATTCTCTCCCTTTAAATCATGGCGCAAGAGCTCCAACATGCGAGCCTTGCGCTTTTTGTATGATACATCGGCAATACCCAAAGCCTTGGCGGCTTCCGTATTTTTCATTCCTTCCACAAAACTTTTCTGAAAGACTTGCCTATATTTCTCAGGAAGTCGCCCGATAGCATCGTAGAGCATAGTAATAGTCTCCTGTTCTATGATACCACTGAGAAAATCCTCCTTTTCTTCCTCCAAAGTCGCCACATAGTTGTCCTTAGCCTTGCCTTTTCGCAAAACCGTCATCACCTCATTATGGACACAGAGGTATAGATGGTTCTTCCATTGGTTAGAATCCACGAAAACATCCTTTTTCTGGAACGTCTTATACACTGCATTCTGCACACAATCCTCCGAAAGAAAAGCAAAGTCAGCCCCCAACAATCGGGAAGCATAAACCATCAGTTCGGCGTACATCGCACGATAAAACGATGTAAGCACTCCCCTTCGGAAATCAAGAAATATATCTACATAAATGCTCATAAGACACTTTTTTACGTTGATTTAGCCTGATGTACCACCAATTATTTTGTTATTTCAATTATTATCACTACTTTTGCAACTGCAAAAATACGATTATTTATCGAATTATACGACAAAAAACAAATAAAATTATGGCTAAGGTATATGAATTTCTTGCCAATGGCTTCGAGGAAATCGAAGGTTTGGCTCCTGTTGACATCCTCCGTAGAGGTGGCGTAGATATCAAGACTGTCAGCATCACTGGCTCTGAGTTTGTGGAAACTTCCCATGGCATCACCATCAAGGCTGACCTCAAGTTCGAGGACATCCAGAGTTTCGAAGATGCCGACATGTTGCTTCTCCCTGGCGGTCTGCCAGGCAGCACCAACCTCAATGAGCACGAGGGTGTGCGCCAGGCATTGATAGCACAAAACAAGGCTGGCAAGCGAGTGGGTGCCATCTGCGCCGCTCCTATGGTATTGGCAAGCACGGGCATCCTCGATGGCAAGAAAGCGACCTGCTCACCAGGTTTCGAGCGTTACTTCGGCGCCAACACAGAATATACAGGCGAACTCTTCCAGGAGGACGGCAACGTCATCACTGGCGAAGGTCCTGCCGCCACCCTTCCTTACGCTTACCAGATACTGAGCTACTTTGTTGGCGAAGAGCCTGTAGCAAAGCTCCAGAAAGGCATGCAGTACGCCCACCTGATGGAGAGCAAATAACTATCTAACAAAAAGTGAAGAGTAGAAGCATTAGAATTCTTCACTCTTCACTCTTAACTCTTCACTTAAAAATGGATTACGTAATTATAGTAGCCGGGGGCAAGGGCCTCCGCATGGGAAGCGAGATTCCGAAGCAGTTTCTCCCCATCGCTGGCAAACCGATATTGATGCGCACCATCGAGCGTTTTCACGAATACAACCCTGAGTTGAACATCATCCTGGTCTTGCCCGAGAGCCAACAGGATTACTGGAAGAAACTCTGCGAGGAGCACCACTTTGACATCAAGCACCAGATAGCCAACGGTGGCGACACCCGATTCCAGTCTTCCAAGAATGGTCTCGCCCTCATCCCTGAAGATGAGGATGGCGTGGTAGGAATACACGATGGCGTTCGCCCGTTTGTTTCCACTTCCGTGATAGAGGAATGTTACGAGACGGCGCGCGAGGAATACGCTGCCATCCCGGTATATGCCGTCACCGACACCTTGCGATATATCGACAAGCATGGTGGTGGCAAGAACGTGCTGCGTGACGACTACCGGGTGGTGCAGACTCCACAAACCTTCGACATCGGCTTGGCAAAGCAAGCCTTCAACCAAGGTTACAAGGAACAGTTCACCGACGATGCCAGCGTAGTGGAAAGCCTCGGCTGCCAAGTGGCGATGGTAGAAGGCAATCGTGAGAACATCAAGATTACCACTCCATTCGACATCAAGGTGGCAGAAACCTTATTGAAGTAGGCGGTTCATCTAGAAGAAATAGTTGACAAAACTAGAAGGAGAAATCGACTCATCTAGAAATAGAAGTCGGCTCATCTAGAAGAAGTTTATATTCAAAACTGCTGAATATACGTTCAGTAGTTCCGAACGCACGTTCAACAGTTTCGAATGTACGTTCAATAGTTTTGAACATAGATTTCATCCTATAGAATCAACAACAGAATAGAGGATTACCAACTTTAGTTCCCAACAGAAACAACAATTATGAGTAGTATTCTAGACCAAGACATCAAGTTCCTGCCAGGCGTAGGACCGAAGAAGAAAGAGATACTGAGCAAGGAGCTCGGCATCAACTCCTATGGTGACTTGCTGGAATACTACCCATACAAGTATGTCGATCGCACAAAGATCTATCACATCAGCGAGTTGACTTCCGAGATGCCTTACGTGCAAATCAAGGGAAAGATTCTCAGTTACGAGGAAATCGACACGGGCAAGCGCAACAAACTCTTGGTGGCTCACTTCTCCGATGGCTTCGGTGTGGTCGATTTGGTTTGGTATCGCAGTGGACAATACATCATGAAAACCTACAAGGTGGGCACTGACTATATTGTCTTCGGCAAACCTACCGCATACGGTGGTCGCTACCAGTTCGCACATCCCGACATGGACGACGCCAGCAACTTGCAACTCTCCGAGATGGGTATGCAACCTTGCTATAACACCACCGAGAAAATGAAGAAGTACGGTTTCTCGTCACGTACCATCGAGAAAATCACCAAGGCACTCGTCGGCATACTTCCTCCATTGCCCGAGACCCTACCCGATTTTATCGTGGAACGCCTGCATCTCATCTCTCGCGACGCAGCCTTTCGATTCATCCATTATCCACATTCCCACCAGGAGATGCAAAAGGCACAGGTGCGCCTCAAGTTCGAGGAACTCTTCTATGTGCAACTTAATATATTAAGGTACGCGAGCGACCAACGTCGCAAATATCGTGGTTACATCTTCAATCGCATTGGCGACATCTTCAATGGTTTCTATGCCCACAACCTGCCTTTCGAACTGACAGGTGCACAAAAGAGGGTGATGCACGAGATACGTGCCGACATGTGCAGCAGGCGACAGATGAATCGACTTTTGCAAGGCGACGTGGGCTCGGGCAAGACGCTCGTGGCTCTCATGACCATGCTCATCGCTCTGGACAATGGCTATCAAGCTTGCTTGATGGCTCCTACAGAAATCCTCGCCGAACAGCACCTGCAGACCATCCGCGACTTCTTGAAGGGCATGGACATACGGGTGGAACTGCTCACTGGTATCGTAAAAGGCAAGAAACGACAAGAAGTGCTCGACGGCCTGATACGTGGAGAGATACAGATATTGGTGGGAACGCACGCCATCCTCGAAGACCCTGTGAAATTCGCACACCTCGGTATCGCCGTCATCGACGAACAGCATCGCTTCGGTGTGGCACAGCGCGCCAGACTGTGGGCAAAAAGCGAAAATCCTCCTCATGTACTGGTGATGACAGCGACTCCTATTCCACGTACCCTAGCAATGACCATCTATGGAGACCTTGACGTGAGCGTCATCGACGAGTTGCCACCAGGCAGGAAACCGATACAGACGATACATAAGTTCGACAATCAGTTGACAAGCCTCTACCAAAGCATCCGTCGCCAAATCAACATGGGCAGGCAAGTGTATATCGTTTTTCCGCTCATCAAAGAAAGCGAGAAGAGCGACCTGAAGAACTTGGAAGAAGGATTCGAGACCTTGAAGCAAGTATTCCCTGAGTTTAGCCTCAGCAAGGTACATGGACAGATGAAGCCCGCAGAGAAAGAGGAAGAGATGGAACACTTCGTGAAGGGAGAGACACAGATACTCGTAGCCACCACCGTAATAGAGGTTGGTGTAAATGTGCCAAACGCCTCCGTCATGGTCATCTTAGACGCACAGCGTTTCGGACTCGCCCAACTCCATCAGCTCAGAGGACGTGTGGGACGTGGTTACGACCAGAGTTACTGCATCCTCGTCACCAACTACAAGTTATCCGAAGAGACTCGCAAACGCATTGATATCATGTGCGATACCAACGATGGATTCCGCATCGCAGAGGCTGACTTGAAGTTCCGTGGACCTGGCGACTTAGAGGGAACGCAACAAAGTGGCATGGCATTCGACCTCAAGATAGCCAACATTGCGAGAGATGGGCAAATCGTACAGCTGGCACGCACAGAAGCACAGAAAATCATCGATGCAGACCCCAAATGCGAGTTACCACAGAACGCATTGCTCTGGAATCGCCTGAAAGAGCTGAAGAAAACCAACATCAACTGGGCTGCCATCAGCTAACACACAAGAACACGGTAAATTCATCACACAAAAAAATCTATCATGAACAGAAAAAAACAAGTAAAAGACTGTGGTAAAACCCTGAAAGAAGAAAAGACTCCAAGCGTCGAGGAAGGTTTGCTCTTCCCTGCCGAAGATGTCATCAAAAGGCCGGAAGAAGAAAGTCCGCTTACCCAAAAACACAGGGGTAGGCAACGTTCCATGGTAACCGAGGAGCGCCCACCTCTCACTTTCGAGCACATGAGAGAACTCTTGGAGGACATCAAGGAAATCACAACCCCTACAGGCATCCGCTATATACAATTACGCCTCACCAAGAGAATGCTCATAGGCACCAGAGAGACATCGGGCAAGGAGTTCACCATCAATCTAAATGAACTCTACGAGACCTACCAGAACTGTCTCCGCTTCACTAGTCCCGAGGTAAAACGTCATATATTTATGGGGCATTCGCCTGCTGTCATCCTATTGCGAATGCTCAAAGAAAAAGCGCAAGAAGAACTGTCATAACACTCCAGGAAAATGAGCAAGAAGGAACTTCGTAATCCTTCGGAAAAAGCGCTGAAATAATTTTAATAAAAGTTAAACATCGGACTTCTGCGTTAAATATCAGGGCTTTCGTGTTAAGCTCCTTGGTATTTTGAGATTTTTTTGTTATATTTGCAACGTCTATATAACAAAATCGCTAATTAAGGCATTTGTCTTATTGATTTTTGAGCGGAATTTCATTTATTGTTCCGCACTTGAAGGCGAACCTAAAAGTAATATTAATTAAAAAGTATGAGTTTAACAAAGAAAATAAAGAAAATTTCAGTGGTCGCATTGTTTGCGCTAACAACCGTTCCCTCATTTGGGCAAGACTTGTTGGCACGACAAGCACCAGTTGACCATCGAATGAAGTCGATAGATACATTAGCAGTGTCTCATTATAGAATGATGGAAGACAAAGAGAATCCTTCAGCCGAGCTGTACCAAGATTTCTCCAACAAGTACGCCCACAGAGCGACAACTCTGCCAGAGCACTTCCGCATTGACCTCCGTCATTTCTGCATGCCAACTCCTAGTCGCGTTGTCACAAGTAACTTCGGTTATCGTGCTAGCTTTGGCCGCCAACATAAAGGCATGGATATCAAGGTTTATATTGGCGACACAATCCGCGCAGCCTTCTCAGGCAAAGTTCGCATCGTAAGATATGAGGGTGGTGGTTATGGTAAGTACATCGTTATCCGTCACAACAATGGTTTGGAGACCATCTACGGTCACTTGTCCAAGCAGCTCGTTTCCGAGAACGACGAGGTAAAAGCTGGTGATGTCATCGGACTTGGTGGTAACACCGGACGAAGCACTGGTTCTCACCTCCACTTCGAGACTCGTCTCTGTGGTGTGGCATTGAACCCAGCCTTGTTCTTCGACTTCCGCAATCAGGATGTCACAGGCGACTTCTACAATTTCAATCGTGATACTTACGAGAGCGAATACGCTGAGGCAAATGCCGCTCGTGGCAAGATTGGCAATGGCGGTTATACCCGAGAGCAAGTCAATGGTGGCGAAGTGGGCAGATATGATGCCAACGCAGGTGCCGAGAAGCTCTACCACAAGGTGAAGTCTGGCGAGACTCTCAATTCCATCGCCGAGAAGCGTGGTGTGAGCGTAGAGCAGATTTGCCGCCTCAATGGTTACAAGAAGGATAAGAAGTTGACCCCTGGCCAGATTATCCGTTACTCTTGATTTCCCCTTTCATAGAAAAAGATATTTTCCCATAAATACAGCCCGGTACGAAACATTCGTATCGGGCTATTTTTATGAGGTTGCCATGTTGGGTAAAAAGATGAGCCGAGATTTTCTCACGAAAATCTCGGCTCTTATATATATAAACTCTACTAACATCTAGTAAAAGATTTTTGGTGATTAACTTAGCCTTTCTTCGCATTTTCTTGTACTTGTAAAAGATAATTTTTGTTCTACTTGTGCAAAGGTAGTCAATTATTTGATTACAGCCAAGCGAAATGCCCGTAAATAAAGGGGAATGTACAAATCACTCCCCTTGTTGAAACATATATAACACACTGTAAAAAGCCAAAAAACAAAAGCACAATCAACCATCAACGTGTTCTTGATACCAGCCTCACGGAGTTCCTTGATAGCCTTGACATAACCTTCTTCCCAAACGGCAGTGCCCTCAGCCCATTGGGCAACCCACTCATTGGAGATGTTGACAATGACAGTACTTTCATGACCTGCAAGAATATCCTTGATGCCTTTCCAATAATCGACCGTATTGTCCAAGTCGCTGATTTGGTTGCTACCCAAGGCATCGTGTACGCAAAGTACACATACCAACTTGTTGTCCTCACACAGGCGAATCAAGTTTCTAACCTCAGATTTATCACTATAAGTAAACTTCTGGCCATTGCTGATGCTGATGCGAATGGTATTGCAACCAATACGCTTTGCAGCAGGAATTACCGTGTTTTCTACATCTTTGTACCAAGCAAAAGGATAGTTGACACCGCGCATGACAAACTCTTTACCATTAGCATCCATCAACTTAGTTCCATCCACATAGAAACTTCCTTTAACGATGACAGGAGGCACATAGGTATCATGTTCGATACTAATCGTCTTCAGTATGAAGTTCTCGCCCTTGATACAAATACCCCCTTTGAAAATATCGATATTAAACTCATCGACACAAGCAGAATATTTACCTGTAAAACCTACACAATTATATTTATTCTCTGTGACATACGCTGTAAAATCGTTGTTGGCAATCTGAATCTGAGCCGTAGAACTTGAAGATCCTGCAACAACGTCGCCCTTGAAGACAACCAAGTCTCCAACCTTCAAATCTTCGAAAACCGAGCCGTCAATCTCCAATGTATTTTTCCAATCATTTCCAGCCTTGAAGGTTCCCCACCAAGCATTTTCTTTATTTTCTTCTACAATCTCTTCATAAGTCTTAATTCGAACAGACAGCAATGTGAAGTTTGTACCCTTGATGTGGATGCCACCTTGGAAAAGAGCAAGATTAGTTTCATCTACATCCATCGTATAAGACCCATTGAAATCCACGCAGTTGTAGTCGGACGCAGTAATATAAGAAGACCAGTCGTTATTGGCTATCTGTATCTGCGCGCCACCATTGACTGCACCACTAAACACCACTTGGTCACCCACCTTCAGTGAAGAAAAAGAGGAACCAGACACATCAAGAACGGAGTTCCAGTTATCCGCCTTGAATTCACCACTCCAAACTTCTGTAGAAGCTTGAACTCTTGTCAATACCGACAATAGCAGTACCAACATACTAAAAAGTACTTTGTTCATTTTTTTAGTCATTAATTATTAAGTTACAAATCATTAATTATTAAGTTACAAAATGTTTAACCGCTGCAAAAGTACATCATTTCCTAGTAATATATGCGAGAAATTCCCTTTATTTGAGGGGGTTAGACAAATCATACCCCTATTATCTACAAAGAGAAAACCAAAGAGGGTATGTCATAAGTCCATGACGCACCCTCTTTATACTTTTCTGTAGGATTTTAGATGCAGCTCGTTACTCCCAATGCAGTGCCGAGGGCGGCGAGAACGGTAATGACGATTTGCAAGATTTGCATCCAAATTTCTGTCTTCATAATAGTAAGTTTTTTAGTGGTTATCTGCATGATATTTTTGTACCAAGTTATTTTTTATCGTTATAACATGAAGAAACATGCCGAAATTCTTGCGGTTATGAGAAATAAGTCGTATCTTTGCTCCCGAATCGCAATAGTGCGAAAACAAATTAAATTTCCAAATAGTATGGCGGAATTTATCAACCCACGTGTCGATTGGGCTTTCAAGCGCATATTCGGCAGTGAGGACACCAAGGAATGCCTCATAACCTTCCTCAACGGATTGTTTGCAGGCGAGTTTGAAATCAAGGACGTGAAGTTCGTCCCAGTGGAACAAACGAAAACCAACGAGGACGAGCGAGGAGTTGTCTTCGACGTGAAGTGCATCACGTCGGACGGTCGCCACGTCATCGTGGAGATGCAGAAGAAGAGCCAGGAGTACTTCGTCGATAGGGCATTGTTCTATACCTGCAAGGCGATAGTGGAACAGGGCAAGAAGGGGAAATGGAATTTCCATTTGGCTCCCGTCTATACGGTGTGTTTCATGGACTTCAGGGCGAAGAACAGCATACCGCGCCAGTTCAGGACAGACGTAGGACTGGGTATGTTGAAAGCAGTGGATGTGCAGATGCCAGCGCAGAAACAGGATGTCAAGGCAAATTCCAGTCCGGGGGAGAACGTCGAGTTGAAGCCCAAGGCTCAAAATGAGTATCAAACAGCCAGTTCGAAGTACTTTGAGCTTTCGGGAGTGAAGTATGGCTTTGAGAAAATGAGGATGGTCTTTTTGCAGCTTCCGCTTTTCAAGAAGAAAAAGCCTGTGGAGTGCATGGACATCTTCGATTGTTGGATATATATCATCAAGAATATGGAAAAATTGAAAGAAATGCCTTTTATAGACAAATATCCCGTCTTCCGCAAGTTAGCGGAGATAGGTGACCTCAGAAAGCTCACTCCCGAGGAACGTGAGTATTACGACGAGGACATCAAGGCGATGCGTGACCTGTACGCCATCAAGGTATGGGAGGAAAAGCAGAAGCGAATGGCCATAGAGGCTGCCACGAAAAGAGCTACCAAGAAAGGATTGAAGCAAGGAATCCAGCAAGGAATC
>DHMR01000095.1:0-6492 GCA_002405875.1 bacterium UBA4637 | reverse complement strand
CAAGGAATCCAGCAAGGAATCCAACAAGGAATCCAACAAGGCATCCAGCAGGGCATCCAACAAGGCATCCAACAAGGAGTTCAGAAGGGCGAGTTTTCCAAGAGCCTCGCCATAGCCCGAAATATGCTTGCTATGGGTATGTCCTTGGAGCAGGTGACGCAATGTACCGGCTTGAGCAAGGAACAAATCGAGAAATTAAAGAACTAGAATTCTGTCTGACAGAAGCTAGATTTCAATAAATAAATCCTTGGCGAATGAACTCATTGTGATTCATCTCGCCAAGGATTTTTCTATGCATTTGTTGATTAATTCTTACCGCACAATCGAAAATTCCACCTTGAGAAGCGGCTACAACCATGTCAAGGACATATCCAAGATGGTAAGCTTCGAAAAGAAAATCAAGACTTATTCAATATAGCCTTGCGACCCCTCGGAATCCCCCTTATAGGATTCCGAACAATCTCAATACATCATTCAAGTTGGCTACCACCAATAACAAAAGCAAGATGGCGAAGCCGACATACTCGGCACGTTCCATGAACTTATCACCTGGCTTGCGACCTGTGATAATCTCATAGAGCAAGAAGAATACGTGTCCACCATCGAGCGCCGGGATAGGAAGGATGTTCATGAAGGCCAAGATGATGCTCAAGAAGGCAGTCATCATCCAGAACGCATGCCAATCCCACATGGATGGGAACAGGCTACCCAAGGCTCCGAAGCCTCCTAAACTCTTCGCTCCCTCCTTGGAGAACACATATTTCATATCGCCTACATAACCTGCCAAGACATTCCAACCATACTTGATACCTGCTGGGAAACTCTCGAAGAAGCCATAGCTGATACGGGTTGGCTTGTAATCCATCATCACAGGATGATTGTAGAAGCCCAACTTCACACCCTCATCGGTTGATTCCAACTGCAATGCCAACTGTACGGTATCTGCATCAGCTGAAACCTTGCCTGCGGCATCGGCACGCAAGAGTGTCAAACTACCCGCCAATGCCTTCAAGCTGTCCTGATGGGTCTTTGCCACAGACAATATATCATCGACACGCCCCAGCTCTTCGGTCAGTTCATTGTAAGAAGCAACCTTCGTACCATTGATAGCCAAAATCTGATCTCCCTTCTTCAACCCAACCTTGGCCGCAGGAGAATCCTTCATCACGCTATCAATCTGCAATGGAACATAGAGCTCCACGAAACGAGGGGTTTCCTTAATCATGTCGAGCATGTTCAAGTCGCCCGGGGTATTGATGCTGACCTTCTTGCCATTGCGAAGAACATCCACACGATGAGCCTTCGACAAGTCACGATACATATCTCCATCGTAGGTCTTGAACTCGCCCAGGTCGGTGCCCAACAAGATGTCGTGGTCTTGGAAGCCCAACTTCTTAGCCTCGGTATTAAACTTCATACCATAGGTCATGTCCTTGGTTGCGATATATTCATCACCCCAATAGAACATCACCATCGAATAGATGAAGAGTGCCAACACGAAGTTGACCAGCACACCACCTATCATAATCAGCAAACGTTGCCAAGCTGGCTTACTACGAAACTCGTAAGGTTGCTCAGGCTGTTTCATCTGTTCGGTATCGAAACTCTCGTCTATCATACCCGAGATCTTGCAATAGCCACCCAATGGCAACCACCCAAGTCCGTATGTTGTATCAGAATTCTTTGGCTTAAATTCAAATAGGTGGAACCATGGGTCGAAGAAAAGATAGAACTTCTCCACGCGAACTCCAAAGAGTTTGGAGAAGAAGAAGTGTCCGCCCTCATGGAGCAACACCAAGATGGAAAGCGACAGCATCAACTGCAACGCTTTGATCAAAAATACTTCCATTAATTTTTAGAATTTAAAGAAGTCATAGAAGTTATAGAAGTTAAAGGACAATAGCATCCTCTTATACTTCCCCTTCTATCATTCTTAATTATTAACTATACATTATTAATTATACATTATACATCAATTCCGTTGCGATGCTGCGAGCCTCGGCATCAGTCTTCAGATAGACATCCAAGTCGGGATTGGCATCGAAGGTTGCCTTCGCCATCACTTCCTCGATGATGTCTGCCATCTGCAGGAATCCACAATCGCCACGACGGAAGCCAGCATTAACTATCTCGTTGGCAGCATTCACGATACACGACATATTTCCACCCTTCTTGATGGCATCGAAAGCCAACTGCAAACACTTGAACTTCTTATAGTCTGGCTCGAAGAACTGCAAGTCCTGTGTCTTAAACAAGTCCAAGCGGTCTCCTTGCAAAGGCAAGCGTTTCGGGAAGGAGAAAGCATACTGGATAGGCAAGCGCATATCTGGCACACCGAGTTGCGCTTTGACAGCGCCATCGGCAAACTGCACGGCACTATGCACCACGCTCTGTGGATGTATCAGCACCTGAATCTTGTCGGCAGGAACGCCAAATAGCCACTTCGCCTCCGTCACCTCGAAACCTTTGTTCATCAAGGAAGCCGAGTCGATGGTAATCTTCGCCCCCATGTCCCAAGTTGGATGCTTCAGGGCATCGGCAGCTGTCACCTTCTCCAACTGCTCGTGGGTATAGTTACGGAAAGGACCTCCCGAACAAGTCAATAGAATCTTGTCTATCTCGTTGTCATCCTCGCCTACCAAACTCTGGAAGATGGCACTGTGCTCACTATCCACAGGGAGAATAGGCGCATGATACTGTTGGGCGAGGTTGCATATCAACTCACCTGCCACAACCAAAGTCTCCTTGTTAGCAAGGCAAATCTTCTTGCGAGCCTTGATGGCATGAATCGTTGGTTCCAAACCAGAGAATCCTACCATGGAAGCTAAAACCATGTCGATAGGGTCTGCCTCCACGATGTCGCAGAGAGCTTGCGCCCCGGCATATACCTTAATATCCGGCTCGTCACGAAGCAAGTCTTGCAATTCCTCGTAATGCGCCTCGTTGGCAATCACGACTGCGGCAGGATGAAACTTGCGAGCTTGCTCGGCAAGTTCCTTGACACGGTTGTTGGCAGTCAAGCAATACACCTCGTAGAGGTCACTATGCTGTTCGATGACATCCAAAGCCTGAGTACCGATGCTTCCCGTAGAACCGAGAATACATATCTGTTGTTTCTTCATCATTACATTCTTCACTTACAACTCCAGCAGTCCCTCTGGGATTGCCATTTTTATCTCTTTTTTATCTGCATCCACCTCCTCGATGAGATCATTGCTGGCAGGAATCAAGACATCCTCTCCATCAGGAGTCTTCACCTCAAACAGCAAGTTGATGGTAGAGTCATCCACACGCTCAATCGTACCCACGACCTTACCTGTCGGAACATCCACCAAATGAAAACCGATAATCTCAGCCCAAGACAAGTTTTCCCCATCGCTATCCGAAAGATGACGAGGGAAATAGACCTCGCATCCCGTATAGTTGCGTGCCTGCTCCTGGGTGTCGATGTCCTCGAATTTCACCAGTACATTATCATCGTTCTTGAATCGATATTCCTCCATATAGAAAGGTACGAGGATGCCATTGATGTCGAGCACCAGATACTCAGCATCCACACGGTCGAACACATCGTCGGTGATGGCGAAGGTAATCTCGCCCTTCACACCATGCGGTTTGCCCAACTTACCTATCTTATATACATCGTCTCTTCTAATCATTGAAAATGAATTTAATCATTAGTAAAGCTATTGAATTCTTCACTCTTCGTTCTTCACTCTTCACTTAAAATCACTCTTCACTTCATTAATCGCTGACACGAGTGATTTTCGCCCCCAAGGCATTGAGACGGTCCTCAATGTCCTCGTAGCCACGGTCTATCTGAGCGATATTGGCAATGCGACTCGTACCATTGGCACTCATGGCGGCAATCAAGAGGGCGATACCTGCACGAATATCAGGACTCGTCATCCTACCAGCACGGAGGGTCAACTTATGGTCATGACCTACCACCACTGCACGGTGAGGGTCGCAAAGAATAATCTGGGCTCCCATGTCGATGAGTTTATCCACGAAGAAGAGACGGCTCTCAAACATCTTTTGATGGAAGAGCACACTGCCTCGAGCCTGGGTCGCCACGACGAGCAAGACTGAAAGCAAGTCTGGGGTCAATCCAGGCCAAGGAGCGTCTGAAAGCGTCATGATGGTACCATCGATGAAAGAGTCGATGACATAGTGCTTCTGTTGCGGAATGAACAGGTCGTCTCCCTCCACCTTGATTTTAACGCCTAGACGACGGAAAGCATCCGGAATGATGCCAAGATTCTTGACCGATACATTCTTGATGCGAATGCCAGCTCCACACATGGCTGCCATACCGATGAAAGAACCCACCTCTATCATATCAGGCAGGATGGTATGCTCGGCACCATGCAAGCTCTCCACACCCACGATGGTCAGCAAGTTGCTGGCGATACCACTGATGCGAGCACCCATGGCATTGAGCAAGTGGCAGAGTTGCTGGATATAGGGTTCACAAGCCGCATTATAGATAGTGGTCGTACCCTTGGCTAGCACGGAAGCCATGATGATGTTGGCAGTACCCGTGACAGAAGCCTCGTCGAGCAACATATAGCACCCCTTCAGGCGCTTCGCCTCTATCTGATAGACATTGCGCTCATCATCATGCACAAACTTGGCGCCCAAGTACTTGAAACCCAAGAAGTGAGTATCCAAGCGACGGCGACCAATCTTGTCGCCACCTGGCTTGGCAATCGTAGCCTTGCCGCAACGACCGAGCAACGGACCGATCATGAGCACACTTCCTCGGAGGGAAGAACACTTCTTGACAAACTCCAAACTATCCAGGTAGTCGAGTTTCAAATCATCGCTCTGGAAGGTATAGTCATTGCGACTGTTCTGGGTCACCTTGACACCGATTTCCTTCAGCAACTTGATGAGGTTGTTGACATCCAGGATATCCGGCACATTCTTGATGCGCACAGGTTCCTTGGTCAAGATGGTGGTACAGATGACCTCCAGTGCCTCGTTCTTGGCACCCTGTGGGGTGATGGTACCCTTGAGCGGATGACCGCCCTCTATGATAAAAGACTCCATAGGCTACTTTTTCTTCTTGTTATTTTTGAGTGTATCGTTACCCACAACCTTGTCAAACTTGAAGGTATCGATGTCGAGTTGGATTTTACCATCTGTAAAGCGAGCCAAGTCAGAGGCCACCTTCTCCACGTCCGCAGAACCATGGCTCCACTGCATGAGGTTGCGATGCATCTGGTTGGCAACCAAATTCACCAACTCATCACGCTCCTCACCAGGCTCCATCGTCTTCAACTTATCGAAGAGTTCGAAAATCATCATCCCATAGTGACGCACAGGAATCTTTCTCATCGGATATTCCATAGGCTCAGGCTTCTTAGCAATCTGCACAGCCTGAGACACATCATACGGAAAGTCGATGTCCAACTGAAAATTGCTCATGATAGCAAGGTGATCCCATAACTTTCGCTCATAGTCTTCCGAGCCACCACCTTCCGGGAACATACGTCTCATGATGGTAATTATAGACTCCGCGCAATGCTGACGCTCCTTGCGATCTTCAAGCGTCAGGGCATAATTGACCATTTGCTGAATCTCCCTGCCATATTCTGGCAGCACCAACTTATCTCGCTGGGTATTGTAATCTAATCCTTTTATATCCATTCTTTGTATCTTTGTGATGATTGATGAATGTAAACAATGTACTTGACAATGAATGTTCCAACTATTAATCTTAAATCAACTTCTTCGGCAACTTTGCCACGAAATCCTTCAGATAGAAAGGAACAAAGTAGGCAACATCCTCAAACTTGCCCTCGACAAATCGTTTCTCTGCCAAAGGAGCCATGTTCTTCGCCAAAGGCTCTATGTCTTTTACAAGATGAGCATTCGGATGATTGATGACCTCCATACATTTGGCAGCTCCGTTTCCGAAGAAATAGACCGCCCCCTTGTCGAGATATTCCTTATAGGTGTCCGCATCCACGATGTCGGCCTGGATAGGACGAACCTCCTTCAAGGCACGGTCCATCACCTGGGCATACACCTCCATGCGGCGGGCATCGAGCATAGGAACGATGAGCGCATTTTCCTCCGCAGGATGTTCGCCCAACAAGACTGGCACTGCCAAGAGTTCCAAGGTTGGGATGGCGATGAGCTTCACCCCTCTGCCATAACAGATACCCTTGGCCATGCTCACGCCAATGCGCAAACCGGTATAGGAACCTGGACCACAACTTACTGCCACAGCCTCCAATGGAATGCCATGACCATCTATGAAACTCAATGCTTCATCTACGTAAACACCTAACTTAACTGCATGGTTAGGACCACTGTGATCTTCCTTGTTGAAAATCACCTGTCCATTATCACTAATTGCCACTGAGCACACGTCGGTACTCGTCTCAATATTCAATATACAAGACATAATTTAAAAATATATTCTTAAATAAGGTGCAAATTTAATCATTTTCTCGCTTTTTTTTGTACTTTTGCAGAAAT
>DHMR01000022.1 GCA_002405875.1 bacterium UBA4637 | reverse complement strand
TGGACTTATGACACACCCTCATAAAGTTAGAAGAGTCGGCAGAGGAAATCATCCAAAAAATCCAGCTGACTTCTGAAGGAAAATATAATATGCAACCTAAAGATTGGAGACAACTTTATGCCGCCATTGATGAACTCTATCCTGATTTTTGTGAAGAAATATACCAAAAGTTAGGAAAATGTAAGAAAACAGATAAACAAATCGTTTGTCTTCTGAAAATAGGATTGTCTAATCGGCAAATAGAAAACATTACAGATGTCAGCCATGTGACTGTGTGGAGAAATGTAAACAAAATTAAGAATGCTTTTGGCTGGTAGCCTGTCGCATATCATGGTAAAGTTAATCGAACTATATAATAGCAGGAGAATCCCAAACAATTCGTGAGATTCTCCTGCTGTTGTGTCCGTGTTTTATGTTTTTATGGAAACTTAGGATAATCATCAAAGTTTGGCTTGCGCTTCTCCAAGAAAGCCTTGCCACCTTCTTGTGCCTCATCCATCGTGTAGTAGAGCATGGTGGCATCACCTGCCAATTCTTGGATTCCAGCTTGCCCATCCAGCTCTGCATTCAGACCAGCCTTGATCATGCGAAGGGCGAGCGGTGAGCGCTCCATCATGATTTCTGCCCACTCTACGCAGGTATCTTCGAGCTTGTCGAAAGGTACTACTTTGTTGACCATGCCCATTTCTTCTGCCTCCTTGGCTGTGTATTGCTTGCAGAGGAACCAAATCTCGCGGGCTTTCTTCTGACCGACCATACGTGCCAGGTAAGAAGCTCCGAAACCAGCATCGAAACTGCCGACTTTTGGTCCTGTCTGTCCAAAGATGGCGTTATCGGAAGCGATGGTCAAGTCGCACATCACATGAAGTACATGCCCTCCACCGATGGCATAACCATTCACCATGGCGATGACAGGCTTCGGCAAACGACGGATTTGCATCTGTACGTCGAGGACGTTGAGGCGAGGAACACCATCCGTACCGACATAGCCGCCACGTCCCTTGACGTGCATGTCTCCACCCGAGCAGAAAGCCTTGTCGCCAGCGCCTGTCAAGATGACAATGCGAATGTCCTGGCATTCCCGGCAATAGCTGAAGGCTTGTGACATCTCCCATGTGGTCAGTGGAGTGAAGGCATTGCGGTAACGCTCACGGTTGATGGTTATCTTAGCGATGTGATTGTATTCTTCGAAGATGATTTCCTTGAAATCGAACCCTTCGATTTTTTTCCATTCTCTCATTGTATTTCTATCTTTAAATTTTAATTCTTATTGTAAAATGGTATGATGGGGCTCTATGATGCGGTTGACAAAGAAGGCATTAATGAAGGCTAGCGAAGAAGTCCTCAAATACTTGGTTGTCTGTTTCTATATCTGTGAAAACTTCGAGAAGCATCGGGCGGTTAGATTCTCTATGAATCAACTGGTCTACGCCGTATCTCATGGCTTTCATGTCGTCTGCTCCGAAATATACGATGTCGTTGGCTTGGCAGACGTTGACGGCGGAAGTCTGATGCTCTGCCATGACCAACTTTTCCCGGGCTTGACTCGTCTTGAGCCCCTTGAACTTGCCGAAGATGGCGCCTCCACCATTGTTGAGTACGATGATTCGGAGACTTCCGTTGATGTTTTGGTTCCAAAGTGCATTCTGGTCATAGAAGAAACTGAGGTCGCCTAAGATGCAGAACACTTTCTTTTGTGCCTTGGAGTCAACTGGGATTTGTTCTGACAAATAGATGGAAAGTCCGGCTGCTGTTGACAGAGTCCCTTCGATGCCATTGACACCCCGATTGCAATGGATGAACTGGCGAGCGAAAAGACATCCTAGGCGGATAGCCATGCTGTTGCCGTAGAATACACGACCGTCTCGGGTATCTCCAAGTGAGTTGGCATGGTATTCTGTCTCGAAATATTTCACCGTTGCCAGGCTGCTAAACTCTGGTTCGTAATCGAAAGTTTGGTGCTTGGCAGTCAATCGTGCATTTTGCCAAAGGTCGATGTAGTGTTGTACTTCCTCCTTGTAGGTCTGGTCGAAATCTGTGAGGGCGGAAGCTAGATGGTTAGGGTTGCACTGAAAGATACGGTCCGTGTGCATGAAGGTGTCGATATATTCGCCATCCATGCTTGCTCGCCACACCTTGGCGTTGCGAGCTGCCTTTCGCAAGAATTGCTTGAGGCGTTTGCTCACGATGTGCCCTCCCACGTAGAGGATGAAATCCGGTGCGTAGGCTTCGTCGTCCCCTATGACACTAAGAACCTGTTCGAAATAAGGCATGGTCAACTCATACGAAACCTCATGGGTTGCCGGGTCTTGGCTGGAAGTTTCCAAGGCTGTAGGTTCGCAGAGAACCACAGCCCAGGCATCTATTTTCTTGACTTCATAGAATGCCGAACCTGGATAGTCTTGTCCGATGATAATCATGGGCTTCTTTGCCTGTAAAAAGTCGAGAAGATCGCCGTAATGGAATCCGCCGCCGTAAAGGTCTGTCTTTATGTAGTCTACCCAATGGCAGTTGGGGAGTTGCTTGACGGTAAAGTCGTAGAGGGGCTCTGCTATCGGAATGTTGATATGCACAGGACCTATCTTGCGATGCACACAGTCAAGTACGGCTTCATGAACCAACCGTTCGCAGTACCAGACTTGTTCGTCATGCTGTCGTTGGAGTGGCTTGTTGTCTTCGATATGAGGACCACAAGGAGGTATGATGGGTAAGTTGACGCTCTTGTTGACGAGCGTTCCGAAGACCTGGGCTTGTGGCAAGGTTTGTCCATCTTGTTGTCCAATCCATGCCTCGGGTCTGTCTGCAGATATGAAGATGATAGGCAATTTCTGATAGAATGCTTCGGCGACTGCTGGATGTAGGTTGAGCAATGCCGAACCGGACGTGACGCAGACGGCAATGGGACTTGGACACGGATAAGGGTCGCCCAAGGCTAATCCGAGGGCTACGAATCCAGCGCTTCGCTCATCGGTGACTGGATAGCAAGTGATGCCGTCCAACTCGTTGAAATTGTGGACGATGGGTGCGTTGCGACTGCCTGGGCACACCACGACTCTTCTGACTCCATGGCTCTTGAGAACACTGGTCAAGATGTTTACGTTCTCGATATTGCTAAACACGATTCTAGATAATGTATAGTTAATACTTGTTGATAATTAATACCTGCTGATAGTTAATGTATAACTAAGATTTGGCAAATAGAAGCTCTCGCATGGTTTGCATCTTGGCTTCAGTCTCTTCCCATTCTGTATCCATGTCACTCTCTATGAGCAAACCTCCACCTGCGTAGAGGTCGAATTTGCCTCCTTGGTGAATGTTCATGCAGCGTAGCGAAACGTAAAGGTGAGTCTCGCCTGATGGCATCAAGGGACCTACAAAACCACTGTAGTATTTACGGTCGATGCTTTCGTTGTCGATGATGAACTGTCGTGCTTCTTCCTTTGGCATTCCACAGACCGCTGGGGTAGGGAACAATTCTTCCAAGACATCGCCTAAGTAATCCGTGTCTTCCAGACGGAAGATAAAATCGGTGCGAAGGTGGTAGAGCTGAGCAGCCATGGTGGTGTAAGGACCCTTTTTGTTGCAGTGGTCGCTAAATTCCGATATCACATCCTCTATATAGTCGGAGACGTATTGTTGCTCCGCCTTGTCTTTCTTGCTCCATTCCACTCCCTCGATAGGTTTGTTGTCTGGAATGTCGGATGGCGGAGCGGCTTGTGTTCCAGCTAGTGCCATGGTCGTAAATTCACAGCCATTCCCGCAGAGTAAAGTCTCTGGGGTCGCCATCAACCAAGTACCCGACTGAGAAGTAGATACCAGGGCGATGAACAGGCGGGGATACATCTTGCAGGCTTTCTTGAACAAGTCCTCTGCCTTGATCGTGGATGTTAACTTGGCATCGATATGAGAGCATCTTGCCAAAACGAGCTTTTGAAAATTGCCTTTTTCCAGTTCGTCATGGAAATATTCGAAATCTTCTGCGTAAGCGGATTTTTCGTCAGATGCAACCGAGAGGTCTTCTTTGCTGGTTATCCTTGTGGCAGATGCAGGTTTCTGTTGTGTGTCTAAAGTTGTTTTGAGATTGAAATGCTTGACAACGTCCGGACGCATCAATAGTATCGGACATAGCTCGGTAGGCATGAAAGGGGCGATGACGAAGCCAGACTTTCCGTTGAGTTCATCTACGGAATAGAGTTCTTCGGGGTCGTCGTCCTTTTGCATCACGAGTGTATAAGCTTGCTTGTAAGGCAAGCGATAGAAAGCGAATGCTGCCATTATTGTTTGTTCTTAGGTGTGAATACGTAATTGGTGACTTGCACGGTACAGATCAAATCGCCTGCTTGGTTCTTTAGGTCGACTTTCCAGGTGTGGAGAGTCCTGCCTTTATGAATCAGCTTTCCATAAGCCGTGACGGTGTCGCCTTCGGTCACAGCGAGCACGTGTGTCCCACTTACGTTGATGCCTACGGCGATCTGCCCTGGGCAAACTGCCAAGGAGCCAACACCCGCTAGGTTTTCAGCCAAAGCCAGTGAAGCACCACCACTCAGAAAACCGAATGGCTGTCTGTTTCTTTCATCCACTTTCATGGTAGCTTGGAGAGTGTCTGGCTCAGGGGTTGATATAAAATGCATGCCGAGTGTCTTGGAAAGACCATCAGCTTTTTCGATTCTGTCTATCAGTTTTTCTATGTTCATAGTTGTTTTCCTTTCTTATATTTGCAAAGATAGATAATATTCGGGAAACTGCCAAATAAAAAAGAGACAATCTTTTCGGATTGCCTCTCTTTTATTAATCTTTTATTTTTTGTAAAGTCTCTTGTACAATAGAGTATTGCTAATAAAGTCTTATTATTTTACTTCCACTTCGTGCAAGTCAACAAACTCGCCGTTCTTTCTCTTTCTTTCCACCAACATGTTGAAAAGCTTGCGCTTGCGACTTCCTTCGATGAAGCGGCGGAAGAACACGTTAGGAATCGCTACACCTAGTGCGATGCAGATGATGGCAAGGGAAGCCTTGATGGCGTTGTTCATACCGACGGTCACCTCACCTACGACTCCATGCATGTCGATGAAGGCAAAGAGTGCTCGATACATGAGAACTCCCGGAACCATAGGAATCACACTTGGAATGGTGATGCACTGGTGAGGGGTATGGAACCAATGGCGTGCCTTGATGACAATGATGCTAATCAAGGCAGAACCTGCCAAACTACCAATGCTCAAGCCCATGTCGAGTCCGATGTTGCCGTTGCTAGGACCGAGGTTGACGAAATTCCTGAAACATACGGCTATGATACCTCCGACGGCTACCACGGGGAGCAAACGACGTGGAATGCTAAAGATGGTAGAGAAGCCCATGGCTGAGACCGCTGCTGCGATGGCAAACTCCCAATACTCATGATGAGGGGTCATCGTGAGGTCTTTGACAAAGTTGTCAATGTGGCAAACCTGGATGGCGAATGCGATACCGAAGGACATGGCTATAATCATCAACAGGGTGTTGAGAGCTCGAACCATTCCTACTTCTATATATCCATCGAGCATGTCGCTCACAAAGTTGATCAGTGGTACACCAGGTACGATGAAGAGTGCGCAAGCCATCAATGGATGCCAAGGGGTAGAAGAAAGCATGAACGCAGGGAGACAGTCCGCAATGCCAGGGTTGAGTGATAAGAAGGAGGTCAGCCACGCTATCAAGGTGGCTACGAAGGCCGAGATTCCGATGGCGATATAGTTGTTGCACCCCTTGGTTGGCAGGTACATGCGAAGACGGAAGCCTAGGATGGCAGCCAATGAACAATAGAAAAAGGCTGGCCAGTCGCAACCGAACTGGATGCAGAAGCCGCCACAGGCAAATCCACCACCGATAGCTACCTGCCATGGGGTGAAACTGCGTGGAGTCTTCTTTACTTCATCCAATGCCGCTTCGTATTGGTCGAGAGAATAATCATCCTTAATGGCGCGCCAGGTCAACTTGCTGATCATGGAGATGCTAGTTAAGTTGATGCCATGCTTCTCACAACGCTGGAACTTGGTGAAGGAATGCTCCTCATCGCTATAGTTGACCATCAATACATTCCAGTTGACGAACAGATGCATGTATTTTTCATCAAGCCCAAGAAAAGCAGCAGCTCGTTTCATTGTACGCATGATACGTGAAGTGTCCGCTGCACTTTCTACGAGGATCTTTCCCGTACGGAGCAGCAGGTCGAGTTTACGGCGAAGTTCTGACTCTGCAATCTCTTTGCATTTGCAATCGTCTTCACTACAGTCGCATTTCTTGTTTTGGGTCGTGTCGCAACACTCTTTTTCTCTTTTCGTCTCTTCTGCAGAAGCCATGATCGCTTCCATGTTGTTTTCTTCTTTCATGAAAATATCGTTGTAATGCTGTTTTTATATTAATGTCTTTGTTTCTTTATTCTATTTTATCTCTATATTGTTTTATTCTCAATTAGTCGGCGTTCTATCCGAACACGAAGATGATAATCTGAATCGTTACGATACGTAGGAACATGGCAAATGGATAAACATTAGCATAACCTACCGTTGGCGCATCTGCCGTTGTCTGGTCTCTGACATAAGCGAGGGCGGATGGATTGGTGTTGGCACCAGCCAAGACGCCCAGCAGCGTGAAGTAATTGATGTGGAATAGGTATTTGCCGATGATGCCACCCAATAGCATCGGTATCATGGTGATGGCTATACCATAAAGTATCCATACCAAACCGCTTTCTGTTGCCACTGTCTGGATGAACTGTTCTCCGGTTCCCAGTCCTACACAGGCCAAGAATATGCAGATTCCGATTTCCCGCAGCATTAAGTTGGCGGATATCGTGTTGTAAGTGACCAAGTTGTGCTTTGGTCCGAAATAGCCTATCAAGATGGCTACCACCAGAGGCCCGCCTGTCAATCCAAGGCGCAAGTTCTCATTGATGCCAGGAATGAAGAATGGGATGTTGGCTACGATACAACCTAATACGATTCCAAGGAAAATAGGAATCAAGTTCGGGTAGTTGAGTCGTTTCATCTGGTTGCCCAGTACTTTTTCTGTATGGCTGATGGCTAGTTCTGTGCCTACTACGGTGACACGATCACCTAGCTGCAACTTCAGGTCAGGGGTGGCAATCAGGTCGACACCGGCACGGTTCACGCGGGTAATGTTCGTACCCAGGTTGGAACGAATCTGCATCTGGGAGATGGTCTTACCATTGATGCCGGGTTTGGTGACGAGGATGCGGCGGGTTACCAGTTCATTTCCAAAATCTTCCCATGTCATGTCTACTTTCTCGCCGCAGAGGGCGATGAGTGGCTCTTGTACGGAAGGATGGGCTACGACATAGATGATGTCGCCTTCATTCAAGATTGTCTGACCGTTGACCATTTCCTTGGAGCTTCCGCCTTCGGCTCGGTGAATCTGGGAAATCATGAAGTCACGCTTCAATATATGGCGTACTTCCTTGACGGTATCGCCAAAAATCATCTTGTTGGTAACCTTAATGGAAAATGTGTTGAGGGTCATTGCCTCCAAGTGTCCGAAACCTCGTTTCGCCTGTGCCTCCTCCTCGCTCTTGTTGATGCGAAGGGCATAGCGTAAGATGATGAAGGAGAGTATGACACCTAGCACACCCATCGGGTAAGCGATGGCGTAACCAGCTGCGATAGAAGGCGCGTCGATGTGGCGCAGGTCGCTGAATGCCTGTTGGGCGGCACCCAGCCCAGGAGTGTTGGTTACGGCTCCGGAAAGAATACCCGCCATCGAAGTGATGGAAGTGTTCGAAATGGAGTAGATGCCGAGAGTCGTTACGATACTGATGGCAATCACAATGATGCTCAGTAGGTTGAGGCTTTTCCCTCCATTTTTGAAAGAAGAGAAGAAGCTAGGACCTACTTCCAAACCGATGGAGTAGACGAAGAGAATCAAGCCAAACTCTTTGAGAAAGTGGAGTAGGTGCTCGTCTAGATTCAGTGAAAAATGTCCGAAGATGAGTCCGATGAACAGAATCCAAGCCAGACCTAGGGAAACACCTTTTACTTTGATTTTGCCTAAACACAAACCCAGTGTAATGACTAAGGCAAGAATCATTACTGAATGGGCTACGCCGCCTCCCCACAGGTCAGGGAAGCCATAAAATAGGTTTCTTATGATATCCATAACTACATGTAATTTTGCAATTTCGGGTGCAAAGTTAGCAACTTTTTTTTGATTAAGTGGGTATTTGCTCTCCTTTTTTAGAAAAAGAGCGTGATTTTTTTAATGGATAAGACATTTTTGGGAAACTATTTTGACTTTTTCCGTTTTTTATGATTAAAAAATAGGTTAATCCGAAGAAAAGTCGTAACTTTGCACGCTGCTAAGCCTTTTGCCCACCATGAAGTGTGGAGAAATGGCTTGTTTGGAATGTAGAATAATGATAGTTGCAACAAAAATAAAAGAAAAATCATGAGATTTGCAGTTATAGCAGCAGGAGAGGGCAGTCGCTTGGCGCAAGAGGGCGTCTCACAGCCAAAGCCTTTGGTCCCTGTTTGTGGTGAGCCGATGATAGAACGCCTTTTGCGTATCTTTGTGGAATGCGGAGCCACCGAAATCGTAGTTATTGTCAATGAATGGAGCACGGCGGTGCGTGAGCATCTTCAAGCTTTGACTTTGCCTGTGCCTCTTCGCTTGGTCGTGAAAACAACGCCAAGTTCTATGCACAGCCTTCATGCGTTGTCACCTTACTTGAGAGGTGAACGCTTTTGCTTGACTACGGTTGATACCATCTTCCGAGAGGAAGAGTTCAAGAAATACATTCGTCATTTTATGAAGACTAAGGATGTGGATGGCTGTATGGCTGTCACTCCTTATGTGGATGACGAAAAACCTTTGTGGGTAGCGGTCGAGGAACCCAAGCAAGAGAAGGGACAGGGATTGTTTGATGCTCAAGGCTCCCATCGCAAACCTCGCATCACGGGCTTCCATGATCACCAGGAAGGCGATGACCATCTGGTTTCTGGCGGAATTTATTGCCTGGGTGACAAGGCGCTCGATGTCCTTGACCACTGCATGGAGCAGGGAATGAGCCGTATGCGTAATTTCCAACGTCAACTGGTGGCTGAAGGCTTGAAACTCGAAGCTTATCCCATCAATAAAATTCTGGATGTGGACCATAAGGAAGATATCGCTAAGGCGGAAGCTTTCTTGCGTCCATTGGAAGGGAAAAAACTAGTGGGGGTTTGCCGTGGCAATGAGTACTCTCCCAACTGTGTAGACAATGACGCAGCCATCATGGATGCTGTCAAAATGAACTTGCAGACCTTGGGTGCTGAGGTGGAGTTGCTTTCGGAAAAAGATTTTTGTAAGAAAGCGGCTGAGGTTGAGGCTGCTGGTGGCTATCCCCGTTGCAACATGGCTTCTTACGTGGATGCTTTCTTTAGCATGGCTCGAAGTAAGGATGCCTTGGATGTCCTAGGGAGAATTGAGGAACATGGCATTGCCGTGGTCAATTCAAGCTTGGGCGTAAATCGTTGCATCCGTCGCATCATGACCGAGAAGTTTATCCAGGGTGGCATCGCTTGTCCGGAGAGCCGTATCATTGGTCGCAATGGCGGGATGGTGAAAGATATCCACTATCCTTGTTGGCTGAAACGTGGTGATGGTTGTGCTCAACAGAAGGAGGATACTTGTTATGTGCAGACGGAACAACAAGCAGAGGAATGCTTGGCGGACTTTTGGAAACGCGGAGTGATGTCAGTTGTTGTCAATGAGCACTTGAAGGGCGATTTGGTCAAATTCTATGGTGTCGGCGGCACAGACTTCTTCTATTGGTTCTATCCATCCCAGTGTGGTCATCGCTCCAAGTTTGGCTTGGAGGTTATCAATGGTGATGCCCAAGGATTGCATTTTGATGCAGATGCCTTGAAAGACGAGGCAGACAATGCTGCTGCCATGTTGGGGGTACCTGTATACGGTGGCGACTGTGTTGTGCAGGAGGACGGAAGTGTGAAGATTATTGACTTCAACGACTGGCCTAGCTTCGCCCCTTGTCGTGAGGAGGCTGCTTTCTATATCGCCATGAGTGTTCTTCATCAGATGGGCTTATAATCATTTATTCGAATAATTACACATTATTTATATATATATATATAGGGATAATGGCAAATCAGGAATTTCAAGCTTCCCTGAAGTCTGCGGATACAGAGGAGCATATTGATATTTATTTCTATCGTCCTATTGGCTATCAATGGGCGAGATTTTTCCGCATGTTGCATGTCACTCCTAACGTGGTGACAATTCTCTCCATCTTCTTGGGGGTGGGAGCTGGTGTTTGCTTTGGCTTCGATGACTTGAAGATCAATGTCATCGGAATATTATTGCTCATTTGGGCGAATATGTATGACAGTTGTGATGGGCAGTTGGCTCGTCTGACTAATCAGAAGAGTGCCCTCGGCCGTATTCTCGATGGTGCCGCAGGTGACTTTTGGTTTGTTTCTATCTATGTGGCCATCGCCATTCGTTTGACTCCTGAGATGGGCTGGAAGATTTGGCTTCTTTGCATTGTCAGCGGTTTCCTTTGCCATTCACCTCAGAGTCGTTTGGCTGACTATTACCGTCAGATCCACCTTTTCTTTCTCAAAGGCAAGGAAGGTAGTGAACTCGACGATGCCAGCAAGCAAGTGGAGCAATACAAGCAGATGAGTTGGAGCAAGCAACCCGTGCAGAAACTCTTCCAGTTCTTCTATAAGAACTATACCAAGGGGCAGGAGAATGATACTCCTCAGTTTCAGATGCTCAAAGAGTTGCTGCGAAAGCAGTACCCTCAGCAGTTGCCAGAGCAGTTGCGTCAGGATTTTCGCCAGGGCAGTCTGCCGCTGATGAAATATGCCAACATCTTGACGTTCAACTGGCGTAGCATCACGCTTTTCGTTGCTATCCTCGTGGGTGAACCAGTTCTCTATCCTATCGTGGAAATCATCGTGTTTTCTTGCATTTTCATGTACATGCGTTGGCGCCATGAGAGTCTCTGTAAGATGATTCATGCCAAGGTGCTCCGTGGTGACTATAATCAAAAGTAATCCAATCCAGCGATTATGAAAAGTAAATATAGAAACCTATTTATGGCTTTCGGTATAATAGCCATCATCATCATGCTCTGCACGATGGATATGGATTATACCGACATCTGGCGCTACCTGAAGCGGGCGGGCATCTATTTCCCGTTGATCTTGGGATTGTGGCTTGTCGTTTATATGGTCAACACACTCTCTTGGTATCTCATCATCAATGACGAGGGGAAAGTCAAAGGCTTGTCTTTTTGGCGTATCTATAAACTGACCGTGAGCGGATTCGCACTCAACTATACGACTCCTTGTGGTCTGATGGGAGGTGAGCCTTACCGTATCATGGAATTGAAGCCTTATACTGGTGTGAGCAAGGCCACTTCCTCGGTAATACTTTATGTGATGATGCACATCTTCTCTCACTTCTGGTTTTGGTTCTTGTCAATATTTCTCTACATAGCCATGTATCCTATAGGATTGCCTATGGGTATCATGCTTGCGGTGATAGGAGCTTTTTGCTTGCTAGGCATTTATTTCTTCTCGCGTGGTTATCGCACAGGTATGGCTCAGAAAGGTATTGCGATCTTGGCGCATATCCCATTTGTCAAGGGATGGGCAAGAAAATTTGCCGAGTCGAAGAAAGATACCTTGCAACAAATTGACGATCAGATTGCTTTGTTGCATGGCCAGCATAAGAGCACATTCTATTGTTCTTTGCTGTTTGAGGTATCCGCACGAATTTTGCAGAGTGTTGAGATTTATCTGATTTTGAAAGCGTTTGCCGCTGATGTGAGTTTGCTTGATTCCATCTTGATTTTGGCTTTCTCCTCTCTCTTCAGCAATTTGATATTCTTCTCGCCGATGCAATTGGGCGCTCGTGAGGGCGGACTAGCCTTAGCTGTGGATGGCCTGCATTTGACCGGAGCTCTTGGAGTCTATACCGGTCTTATCACTCGACTTCGTGAGTTGTTTTGGATCGCTGTAGGTATTTTGCTCATCAAGATAGGAAACAAGGACATGAAGCAGTTGCAACAGGAGTTTGGGGAACAGCAAAAAGAAATGAAATAGGTATGAAAAAACTGGATGTAAAAGGTATCATTTTTGACTATGGTGGCACGCTCGATACTCGTGGAGACCATTGGTCTGAAATCTTATGGAAGGGATATGTCCACTTCGGTATTGGAGTTGATTCGGAAGAAAATGTGGAGGAGGGTGTGACAATCGACAAGGCTTCCTTCCGCGATGCGTATGTTTATGGGGAACGAGCCTTGGCTGTAAATCCCATCATAACACCTGATTCTCATTTCTTGGATGTACTACGGGAAAAAATTCGACTTCAATTGGCATTTCTCTCAAGAAAATCTTTGTTGAAAACAGGTAAAGATGATGCGGAGAAGCAATTTCTTCTGCTTCATCCACTCTTGCTTAGCCAAGAAGACTTGGAGGAAAATGCCGAAAAAATGGCAAGCTTTATCAATGAAGAGACCAACAATCTCTTGGCTGAAAACAAGCAGGTGCTGGAGCATTTGAAACAAGCTAGCTTCCCGATGGTACTCGTTTCCAATTTTTATGGCAATATTGGAACGGTGCTCAAGGATGCGGGTATCGATGGCTATTTCAATCGTATCATCGAGTCGGCAGTGGTCGGTGTTCGCAAACCGAATCCGGCCATATTTGCGCTGGGCGTATGTGCATTAGATTTACCTGCCTCTCAGGTTTTGGTCGTTGGCGACACCTATACCAAGGATATTGTTCCAGCTCACCAACTTGGTTGCCATACGTTGTGGCTCAAAGGTTTACAATGGGAAGAAAAACCTTATGACGAGCAGGTACCTGACGGAATTTTGCGTCAATTATCCGACATGGAAGCCTATCTGGGGATATAATGAAAGGTGCGAATCTGTCGTAATTCATATAAAAATGAAGTATTTCTCATAAAAAACTTAAATATACAAATAGTTTTCGGTTGTTTTTAGAAGAATATTTATAACTTTGCACCCGATTTTAAATAAGGTATGAAGATTTTTAGAAGATTTTATTTGGTATGTATTGTGTTGCTCTTGGCATCGCTTCAGGCGATGGCACAGCAGAAATTGTCTGGTCGAGTTATCGATGAGGACGGTTATCCTGTGTCTTATGCCAGTGTGCAGTACAAGGGGCATCAGATTGCAGTTTCGAGTGACAGCGAAGGTAAGTTTACAATCGAGAAACATGAGGGTTGGATGCTCACGGTTTCAGCACTGAGCTATAAGACTCAGACGGTGAAGGTCGATGAGAAGATCAATTTTATCGAGGTGAAGTTGAAGGATGACTCTCGTAAGTTGAACGAGGTCGTTGTCAAGTCGAAGCGAGGCAGGTATTCTCGCAAGGACAATCCTGCAGTGGAGTTGATGAGACGAGTCATTGCAGCCAAGAAGAAGAGTGATCTCTCCAATCATGACTATTACCAGTATGATAAGTATCAGAAGATAACTCTCTCTCTGAATGATTTGTCCAAGAACCAGTTGGAGGGTAAATTTTTCAGCAAGCGTCAGTATTTGCTCGATCAGGTTGAGACTTCTCCTTATAATGGTAAGTTGACATTACCTGTGAGCATCGACGAGACTGTGTCACAGCATATCTATCGTAAGAATCCTAAGAGTGAGAAGGATATCATCAAGGGTCAGCAGAGCAATGGTATCGGCCAGGTCATCCAGACAGGTGAAATCTTGAATACAGCTCTTAAGGAAGTGTTCACGGATGTGGACATCTATGATGACTACGTGCGTCTGTTGCAGTATCCGTTCCCATCGCCGATAGGCCGTACAGCCATATCTTTCTATCATTTCTATTTGGAAGATACCGTGTATGTGGAGCGCGACCTCTGCTATCATTTGCAATTCATTCCAGCCAATTCCCAGGACTTCGGATTCCGTGGAGAGTTGTATGTGCTTGCCGACAGTACCTTGCACGTGAAGAAATGTAACCTTTATATGCCACACAACAGTGACGTGAACTGGGTGCAGGATATGAAGATCGAACAGGAGTACACAAAACTAGACAATGGGGAGTGGGTGCTCTCCAAGGATGATATGATTGCCGAGTTGCATGTCAACAAGTTGCTGCAAGACTTGCTGGTGGTGCGTAATACGCGTCTTACCGACTATGCTTTCGATGAATTGCCGAAAATGCTCTTCAAGGGTAAGGCGAAGGTAAGGCACGATATGGATGCGATGAATCGTGACGAGGCT
This sequence comes from bacterium UBA4637, assembly GCA_002405875.1. The sequence continues at coordinate 8,399 of DHMR01000022.1, read as the reverse complement.
TACTGGAACAAGTATCGACAAGTAGACTTGACCAAGAGCGAGTCATCCATGGATAGTTTTATCCACCGTATGGAGAATTCCAAGGGATTCAAGTATATCATCTTCTGTGTGAGAGCCTTGATGGAAAACTATGTGGAGGTAGCTCATGAGAAGGATAAGAATGGGGAGAAAAGGAGTATCTTTGATCTTGGTCCTGTGAATACATTCTTGTCAACAAACTTTGTGGATGGTGTGCGCTTGCGCTTGGCAGGACGTACCATGGCGGCACTCAACCCGCATTTCTTCTGGGATGGATATGGTGCTTACGGTATGAAGAGCCATGATTGGTATTACGGTCATATTTTCACTTATTCCCTGAATAAGAAGAAAAATAGCCCGTTTGAGTTCCCGATGCGTAAGTTTACCGTTGAGTTGGGACATGATATCACTTCCCCTTCCGACGACAACCTCTTGCACAACAAGGATAACTTCTTCATGACCATCCGTGCGACCAAGCAAGACCAGATGTATCTTTACCAGCGCCAGAAAGTGGGATTCACTTATGAGACAGACTGGGGCTTCCGCTTTGATACAAGTTTGCGTTGGCAAAGTAATCGTACAGTGGGCAACTTGCATTACTTCAAGGTGAGTGACGGAACGGAAGTAGGAAAGATACGTACTACCGAGGCTAGCATGGGTATTGACTATAATCCAGGTGTGACCTATGTCAATACCAAGCAGCAACGTCTGCCAATCAACCTTGATAGTCCAGAGTTCTCTTTGAGCCATACCATGGGCTTCGATGGCTTCATGGGTGGACAATATAAGAGCAATCTGACCACGCTGGGTCTCTATAAACGTCAGTGGCTCGGTAGCTTTGGATACATAGATTTCAATGTGGTGGGCAAGATACAGTGGAACAAGGTTCCGTTTCCAATGCTCATTCAGCCACCTGTCAATCTGTCTATCTTTGAACAAGAAGCTACCATCAGTATGATGAAAGACTGGGAGTTCTTGAGCGACCGACAGGTGTTTTGGTCTGTGGCTTGGGATATGAATGGCAAGCTGTTGAACCGTATCCCGCTCATCAAGAAACTCAAGTGGCGTGAATACGTGGCCGTGAAAGGTGTATGGGGACAACTTACCGACAAGAATGATCCAAGTCAGAATGCAGGAGACAATCTCCTCTTCAAGTTCCCTACGAACTCCTATACGTTCGGTAAGACGCCTTATTGGGAGGTTGCAGTGGGTGTACACAACATTTTCAAGTTCTTTGGAATTGATTATGTACGCCGTCTCAATTACCTCGATCATGCGGATGTTAGTAAATGGGGTGTCAGAATGGGATTCCTCATGTCGTTCTAAATAATACAAGAAAATATGAAAATACTGCTTGCGGACAGACAAGATATTACCCGTGCCGGACTCATCTATGTGTTGCAAGGCATTGAGGGAGTGGAATGGAAGTATACGGAAGACAAGGCAGAGCTCTTGCTCGCCTTGAAGGAGCATGAGGATACCGTTGTGATTCTCGACTATACTTCGTTTGACATTAATGATGCGGACGAACTGTTGATATTGCAGCAGCGGTTTACCCGTACTCGTTGGTTGCTTTTCAGTGAGGATTTGAGCGCAGATTTTGTCAGGGTTCTCATCGCTAGCAGTATGCAGTTTAGCATTTTGCTGAAAGAAAGTCCTCTTTCTGAAATCAAAGAGGCCGTGAAATTCTGCATCCATGGAAGTCGCTTCATTTGCCAGCGCATGACGGAAGTCCTGTTGGCTCCACAGCATGAGGTCGAGGAAAAAATCAATTTGACAAAAACGGAGACCGAAATCCTCAAGGACATCGCTTTGGGAATGACGACCAAGGAAATCGCGGAAAAACGCTTTTCTAGTTTCCACACGGTCAATACCCATCGAAAAAACATTTTTAGGAAGTTGCATGTCAACAACGTACATGAGGCAACGAAGTACGCCTTGCGTGCAGGCCTTGTAGACACCGCAGAATATTATATTTAAGATTTTGACGAAGGTTGAATAAAACTAAAATGGCTTAAGTTTGTCTCCCGACAAGCTTAAGCCTTTCTTGTTTCTAACTAACTTATTATCAACTATTCATTACTTTCGGGTGCAAAATTAGTATATTTTTATAGATATTCTGTCTAAAAAAGTGAAAAAATACACGTAAACGTTTGCGCATTTGCAAAAAATCATTATCTTTGCAAATGGTATGTAGAGTCTTGATAACGACAAGGGTGATTGAGATGGCTTTTTGAGTATGCAGGACGTGCCACTTGAATGATATTTTATGTAAAACAGAACAAGATAGTGAGGATTTTATTATGAAGCAACGAAGAACATCTTTGAAGGACTTGGCTGACCAGCTGGGGGTGAGCATTGCTACTGTATCTCGTGCCTTGCGTAACAGTCATGAGGTGGGGCAGGAGATGACGGAAAAAGTCAAGCAATTGGCCAAGGAACTCAATTATCGTCCGAATCCTTTTGCACAAAGTCTTCGTAAGGAGGCTCCGCGTGTAATCGGTGTCATCGTCCCTAACCTGGTGACTCATTATTATGCGGCTGTGCTCGACGGCATAGAGGATTATGCTTCGAAGTGCGGCTATTCTGTCATCAGTGCGAATAGCCATGAAAATCATGAGCGAGAGGAAAAAGCTCTTGACAACTTCCTCGATATGCATGTGGAAGGCATCATCGCTTGCTTGGCTCAGGACACAGTGGATTATTCGCATTTCGAGCAGTTGCATTCGATGGGGATTCCATTGGTGTTTTTCGCTCGCTGTTGCTTGGAGGACAAGTTCTCACAAGTGGTAGCCAACGGGGATGTGGCTGCCCAGCAGGCTACTCAGCATCTCATCGAGACTGGTTCCAAGCGAATTGCCTTTATTGGCGGTCCTAATCACTTGGATATGGTGCGCCGTCGCAAGCACGGCTACCTCGAAGCGCTACGTGATAATCATATTCCTATCGATCGCAACTTGGTGGTGTGTGATAAAATAGACTTTGACATCGCTCGCAATGCCACCTTGAAACTTCTGGAAAGTGAGCATCGCCCAGATGCCATCTTGGCCTTCAACGATATCTTGACATACGCAGCCTTTGATGCCATTAAGGCAAAAGGGTTGAAAATACCGCAAGATGTGGCTATCATTGGCTTTACGGATGGAGATACGGCAGCCTTTGTGACACCTCGTTTGACAGCCATCATGGACAAAGCTCACGAGCAAGGTACCAAGGCGTGTGAACTGCTGATGAGGAACATCAATGGAGACAACAAAATTTACAAAGAAGTCATTCCGATGATTCTTAAGATAAGAGAAAGTTCGGAAAAGAACTTAACTAGAGATTGATATGTCTAAATCTAAGTTGATCACTAAACTTAAACCTAAGAAACAGATGATGTATATAAACCTAAAGTAAACAAACTTATGAAACATCTTATAAAACTCTTTGACTGGAAATGCCTGTTGACAGTATGGATGCTACTTTTGTGTTCACCCACGGAACTGCAGGCAATCAAACCTGATATAGAATTCAACTATCTCACCAATCGTGATGGCTTAAGCAACTGTCAGGTGAATGTTATCTTACAAGATAACAGAGGATATATCTGGATGGGAACCCAAGCCGGTCTAGACCGATTTGACGGCTTTAGATTCAAAACTTTTCTCTACAAAAATTTGGATGCCAGGTCGCTCCCCAACAACTCGGTCGATGAAATCATGCAAGATCGACAGGGCAACTTGTGGATCCATACAGCTTTGGGCTATTGCTTGTATCAGTATGCCACGGAAACGTTTGATCGAAATCCAGAGTGGTGGCTTAAGACGAAGGGAATTGACGGTGCTCCACATAAGATGTTTATTGATAGCAACAAGAATATGTGGTTCATCATGTACGGCAAGGGATGCTATTTCTTGAATACCAAGACATTTCAAAAATGCTTTTTTAGCTTTGCTGATATGGGCATGAAAAATGCCAAGGAGGTAAGTTCTATAACCGAGCTTAACGGTACTGCCGTCTTGTCGTTTAAGGATGCCTCGCTTTGTCGTCTGGATGGATTTCATCATCGTGTGATGTGGACGAATCGTACTCTAGCTAAAACTTATGGTGTCAAGGATGAAAGTGTTTATACCTTTGTTGACAATCGTAACAATTACTGGGTTCTTTCCAATGGTTTTGTTTATATCTATTCTTCCGCTCAAAAACGATGGTTTGAAGGAATGTCTTCATTTGTCAAGGCGCATGGCATTGCCATGCCGACTTCCGAGAAGGTGTTGATACGTGACATCACCAAGGGCAAGGATGGGCGACTTTGGATTGTGACGGATCATCAGGGCTTGTTTATTCTCAACTACAATCGGAAGGAATGCTTTCAATACCTGAAAGAAGAAGGAAATTCCGGCAGTTTGCCTGACAACAGTTTGCAACGCATCTATGTTGACCATGATGGTGCGGTTTGGATTGGAACTTATAAAAGCGGCATTGCTTACTATTCGCCAGGCTTGACTAAGTTTAGTACAATAGATTTGGGTGATATTTGTACCATTACGCAAGATAAAATTGGAAACTACTGGTGTGGCACCAACGACTCCGGTATCGTATGCTATAATCCTTCGACTGGACAACGTGTTCATTTTGGAATGGCGCAAACTGGTTTGGGATCTGATATTGTCGTAAGTAGTGTGACTATGAGTGATGGTAGCATGTATTTTGGTACTTTCAATGGTGGCTTGGTACGCTATCAAAATGGACAATGGAAAACCTATCGCGAAAGTCCCAAGGGTTTGGCTCATAATAGCATTTGGGCTCTTTGCGAAGACAAGCGTCATCGTTTGGTTATTGGTACATTGGGAAGTGGCTTGCAAATTTTGGATCCGAAGACGGAGACATTTAAAACCTTTGATGTCAACAACTCCAAGATTCCTTCCAATTATATTGCCTCCTTGTCTCCGATGGTGAATGGAGACATTCTCGTAGGACATTCCCAGAATGTGACCGTTTTCAATGTGGATAATTACAAGATGACCAACTATACGACAACTCGAGGTGGTATGGCTTTTCCGAGCCCTTCTATCAATGATGCCTATGCGGATAGTCGTGGCATTTTCTGGATGGCAACGCCGGCAGGTATCTGTATGTACGACCCAAAGACGGGGCAGTTGGAATCGGTCAATGATCTCAATGGTACGCAAGGATCTGTGGGGTGCTCGATCGTGGAAGACAAGATGCACAACATCTGGTTGGTGTCTGAGTATCTTGTCTCTCAAGTCAAGCTTTCGAAAAACAATAAGGCTAAGTGGGACTTGTCGATTGTAAGCTATAACAGCATGGATGGTTTGCAAGAAAGACCTTACAACTTCCGTTCTGCTCTGTTGAGTTCCTATGGTAATATTGTCATAGGTGGTCAGGAAGGTATCAATATCATTAATCCAGGTTTGGAGCGCTATAAGAAGAAAAATGTCTTTGCGAGATTTAGTGGCCTTGTTCTTTTTGACCATCCTTTAACGGCTGGTGAAGAGTATGAGGGGCGTGTGGTGCTGGATAAATCACTGGATGAGAGCCGCGAGTTAAACTTGAGTTATAAAGACAATGCGTTTACGATTCAATTGGCTTCCAGCGATGTGACCGTTCCTTCTCGCAATCGTTTTCTTTATCGAATGGAAGGTGTTACAGACAAGTGGATCATGACTGCCAATGACCGTCCTGAAGTAACCTTTACCAATCTTCCTTCTGGCAGTTATACTTTGCAGGTCAAGGTGGTCAATGGTGATGGCTCTGTTTGTGATGAAATCAGTGAGTTGAAAATCAATGTGGAGCCTCCTTTCTATCTTTCCATCTGGGCTCTGATGGTATATATCTTGATAGCTTGTGGTGCTGTTTACTTGTACCGTAAGCGTGCCCTTGATCATCAAAAAATGACTTTCGAACGCGAAAAAATGGAAGAAAATATCCGAAAGGACAAGGAACTGAATGAATTGAAACTCAATTTCTTTACGAATGTCAGTCATGAGTTGCGTACTCCGTTGATGCTGATTATATCTCCTCTTGCCAATATCATCAAGACAGAAGAGGATGGAGATAAAAAACGTAAGTTAGAATTGGTTCATCGCAATGCTCTTCGTCTTTTGAATATGGTCAATCAGATTCTGGATTTCCGTAAGATTGAGCAGAATCGAAGTAAACTGAACTTGAATACAGTGGATGCAATCTCTTACATTGAGAATATTTGCTCTATTTTCCAAAGTTTGGGAAATAGTAAGATTCAGCTGAACTTTGAGTCGAGTGTCTCACGCCTTGTTATGGTATTTGACGAGGACAAAGTGGGCAAGATCATCAACAATCTCTTGAGTAATGCTTATAAGTTTACTCCTGACCAGGGAAGTGTGACAGTCCGTTTGAGCGTGGTAAAAGAGCAAAAGATAAAAGGTGTCTTGAAAGATGTCTTGAGCATTCAGGTCGCCGATACGGGAAAGGGAATTAGCGATGAAGACAAGGCTCATATATTCGACCGTTTTTATCAAGTGAATGGCACGGAAATGCAACCGTTTGGTGGTAGTGGTATCGGACTTAATCTAGTCAAGGCTTTTGCCGATTTGCATGGAGGTAAAGTGATGGTTGGAGACAATCCTGGTGGCGGAACTGTGTTTACTGTGTGGATTCCGCTAGACCTACGTGACCCTGAACGTCACCTTGGGGCGATTCCGCCCCATGCTGATTGGAATGTCACAACGCCGTCAAGCAGTATTAGTCAGCAGTCCACATCTCATACTACAGTTGCTCCATCCCATCCTTCTAACGCTCCATCTCAAACGCCTAATGTCTCATCTCAGGATAAGGGAACAAAACCTGTCGTACTTTTGGTGGATGATAGCGACGATTTCCGTGAGTTCATGCGAGATGTTTTGTCGGAGAGTTATACGGTCGTGGAAGCGGTCAATGGTCAAGAGGCATGGTCGCAGTTGAAGAAAACTCGTCCAGATATTATCTTGAGCGACGTGATGATGCCTGTGATGGATGGTAATCAATTCTGCCGCTTGGTGAAGGATACTCCTGAGTATGCTGATATTCCATTTGTACTGTTGACTGCACGTTTGGCCACTGAACATAAGAAGGAAGGGTACGAAAGTGGAGCGGATGATTATATCACCAAACCATTTGACATCGATTTGCTGAACCTTCGAATCAGAAATTTGATGCGTCGTGCTCACACCATGGCTCACGCTCAAGTTCTTCCAGCAACTTCAGGTTCTTCGAGTTCGCTCGAATCAGTCTCTTCCACCTCCGATCAGCTTGCGGAAAAAAACAGCGAGGCATCTAATTCAGGAAGTGAGATGCCTGAAGTTGAAAAGGAATATGTGATGACCGAAAATGATAAACGGTTCCTCGAAAGTGTGGATATCTATATTCGTGACAATATGGGTGATCCGGATACAACCGTAGAATCTATGAGCGCCCACTTGCTAATTTCTCGTGTACAGCTCTACAAGAAGATGGTGTCCCTTACCGGTACCACACCTTCAGAGTATCTGCGTTCCAAGAGAATACACTGGGCGGAGCAATTGATGCATCATAGCGATTATACCATCAGTGAGATTGCCTATAAGGTAGGATTTAATAACCCACGCTATTTCTCCAAGTATTTCCAGGAAGAATATGGTATGACTCCTTCGCAGTATAAGAAGCAGTTGATGTAAAACAGAACATCTTGCTCCTTCGAAAATATGATTTTCGATTAGCCCCTTGGTAGTAGGAATTGTTGCTACTCAGGGGCTAATTTTGTGTTTTATTTTTTACTTTTTGCTAGTAAATTCGATAGATTAACATTTTATACCCCCATTTAAAACAAATAGGTACGGGTGATTTCCTTTTTTATTGCTAAATTTGCACCAAACAAATATTATTAATTCTGTTAAACATGAGACTAACTAAGACATTTTTGATTTCAGCAGCATTGGTCATGGGAGCGAATTCCCTGTATGCAGCTGGATATAATCAGAATGGTAACTTCCTTACCATTCAGTTGAAACAACATCAAAACTTTGGCCCCAGCCAGATTCGCTTGCAGGTAGTAAGTGATAAGATTATTCGTGTACAGGCCACAGCAGAGCAGGCTTTCAAGAACAAGACAAGTCTGATCATTGTGCCTCAGAATACAAAGGTCAATTACAAGGTGGAAGAACAAGGTGGCAATCTCGTCATTACCACAACGGCTATGCGTGCTGTTCTGAATGAGGAGACGGGACATATTGCCTTCTATGACTTAAATGGTCATGTTCTATTGAATGAGGTGGCACAGGGTGGAAAAACCTTCAAGCCTTTCACCGTGCCAGACCGTGAGATCGGCGTTGATATCGACAAGGTGCCAGAGGCACAGAAGCATGGTTGGTCTTGGCGTGCCC
>DHMR01000069.1:15482-16904 GCA_002405875.1 bacterium UBA4637 | reverse complement strand
GGCTTTTATCTCGGCGGCAAAGGTGGTTTCCTCAATGCCATCGTGGGAAGTCTCTACATCGTGGGCGGCTCCACAATCCTGGGATTGGTGATAGCACTGCCTGTGGTCTTCTACATGAACGTGTACCTGAAGCCAAGCTCGAAGTTTGGTTACATCGCCCGTCTCGCCTACGATACCCTCTTCGGCATTCCGAGCATCGTGTATGGCTCTTTCGCCTTCACCATCATGGTATGGTTGGGCATAAGAGCTTCGCTAGGAGGCGGTATCCTCGTCACTACCCTACTTATAGTTCCGATATTAATCCGTTCGATGGACGAGGTGGCAAAGACCATTCCTAGAGAAATCCTGGAGTCATCCTATAGCTTGGGTGCCACAAGGATAGAGACCATCGGCGTGGTGCTTCGTCAGATTGCTCCAGCCATCGCCACAGCCACCCTGCTCAGCATCGGCAGAGCCATCGGAGATTGCGCCGGCGTGATGTTTACCGCAGGTTTCTCCGACCACATTCCCCATGGGCTCAACCAACAGGCTGCCACCCTGCCGTTGAGCGTATTCTTCCAGTTGAGCGCCCCACAAGAGGATGTGCAGAACCGTGCATACGCCGCAGCCGTGGTGCTCACCATCATCGTGCTGGTTTTGAGTTTTGGAGGGCGATATGTGATGAGCCACTTCTCGAAGAACAAGGTCTAAGAGCACCTTTCATAAGGATAATACATCAAAGGCATTTTTCAGAACTACTTAACTCCTTAACGACATTAGAGTATGACACATTATATAATAGCAGACAACCAAGAGTTGACCCGAGCAGGGCTCAAGGCCATCATTCGCTCCAAGTTCCCCGGCGAAATCAGCATCGCCGACGACAAGACTGAGCTTATTCTTCAGTTGAAAGAGCATCCAGAAAGCATCATCTTTCTGGACTATACCCTTTTCGACTTCAACGATGCCAGCAACCTGATGATTGCCGCCGACCGTTTCACGGGGACGCAATGGATATTGATTTCCGAAGATCTCACTACAGATTTCATAGGACAAATCTATTATAGCAGTCGCAACATCAGTGTTCTTTTCAAAGATACTCCGGTCAATGACATTGCCAATGCCATACGAGCAGCGCAAGAAGGCAACCGCTTTTTCTCACAAAGAGCTGTAGAACTATTACTCAACCAACGCCAAAAGGAAGAAGTTGAAACCAATCTCACACAGACAGAGATAGAGATACTGAAGGCCATAGCACAAGGTAAGACTACCAAGGAAATTGCCAACGAGCGCTTCTCCTCTATCCATACCATCAATACGCACCGTAAGAATATATTTAGGAAAATCGGTGTCAACTCCGCCCATGAAGCCATCAAGTATGCCTTCCGTTCTGGGCTAGTAGACACCAACGAATTCTATATTTAAAGGCAAAAAACAAAAGGG
>DHMR01000069.1:0-15405 GCA_002405875.1 bacterium UBA4637 | reverse complement strand
CCCTTTTGTTTTTTGCCTTTAAAACGTTACCCTTATCAAATTTTGTTTCCTTCTTTAGGGAACACAACAGTAGGCTTGAAGGTCTTAGCTTCCTCAAAGTCCATCAAGGCATAGGCAATGATAATGACAGTGTCACCCACTTGAACTTTGCGAGCAGCAGCACCATTCAAACAGATGCAACCGCTACCACGCTCACCTTTTATAATATAAGTTTCCAAGCGCTCACCGTTGTTATTGTCGACAATCTGAACCTTCTCGCCGGCTATCAAGCCAGCAGCATCCATCAAGTCCTCGTCTATCGTAATGCTGCCCATATAGTTGAGGTTGGCCTCAGTCACCTTCACACAATGGAGCTTACTCTTCAATACTTCAATCTGCATAGTTTATCTTGTTAATCTATTCGGATTCAAAGAATCTGTAATGTTTTAGCCTTTATACTTGATGTGGTCGATGAGACGGATAGGAGTCTTGCCACAATATACGGTGATACAACCTACCACGTAAGCAGAGTCTTCCCAAGATGCAACGTCCTGCAAGGTATCGCCATCCACAATCTCGAAATACTCCACTTCCAATCCATCCACTGCATTGATGTCAGCCACCACCTTGTCGTGAGTATCCTTCACGGTATGAGTCTTGGCATACTCTAAGCTAGCCTTCAGAGCCTTGTAGATGTTAGGTGCGATGGCACGCTCATCAGGAGCCAACAAGGAGTTGCGGCTGCTCTTGGCAAGTCCATCCTCATCACGCACGATAGGACACTCCACGATCTTCACGTTGCTGCCGATATATTTCACGAGCTGCTTGATGACAGCAATCTGCTGCCAGTCCTTCTCGCCGAAATAAGCACGTGTAGGACGAACGATATAGAAAAGGCGGCTCACCACCTGGCATACGCCATTGAAATGACCTGGGCGCTTGGCACCCTCCATCACTGTAGATACAGGAGGAAATTCAAAGTGGCGCTCATCTGGTGTAGGATACATCTCCTTCACGGACGGGGCAAACACATAGTCGGCACCACAAGCCTCAACGAGCTTGCAGTCAGCATCAAGCGTGCGAGGATAACGCTCCAAGTCACCCTTGTCGTTGAACTGTGTAGGGTTCAAGAATACCGATACAACTGTTACGCCATTTTCCTTGACACTGCGCTTGATGAGAGAGGCGTGACCCTCATGAAGTGCACCCATTGTTGGCACGAGGCCAATTTCCTTACCCTCCTTGCGAACATCGAAGAGTTCGTTCTGGAGGTCAACAATCTTATTGAATACTTTCATCTTCTTAATCTGTTTTCCGAGTGCAAAATAACAACTTTTTTCTCAAATGAGAAAGAAAAAACCTAAAAATATGCGAATAAAAGCCGAAATTCTTCAATTTCGCCAAGAAAATGCCGTAATTTGAAGTTTTTTTTGTACCTTTGCACGTAATTCGTAAGAATAAAATTTAAATTTTATGGCAAAGAAAGTACTTTTTATCAATCAGGAGATCGACCCATATGTAGCCGAGACCCACATGTCTATCATGGGACGCGAACTACCTCAGAAGATGCAGGAAGCTGGTTTTGAGATTCGCACCTTTATGCCTAAATGGGGCACCATCAATGAGCGTCGTGGACAGTTGCACGAGGTCATTCGCCTGTCTGGTATGAACCTTATCATCGATGACACAGACCACCCTCTTATCATCAAGGTTGCATCTATACCGACAACACGACAGCAGATTTATTTCATCGACAACGACGACTATTTCAAGAGTCGCCAGATGGGAGCCGACGAGAAAGGCGTAGAATACGCCGACAATGGTGAGCGTGCCATATTCTTCGCACGTGGCGTGTTGGAGACGGTGAAAAAATTACGTTGGCAGCCTGATGTCATAGTTTGTCAAGGATGGGCAAGTTGCGTGGTGCCTTTCTATGTAAAGACAGCCTACAGCGAGGAGCCTTCTTTCGCCGAATCAAAAGTAATAACCTCTTTATATACCAATGAGCTCAAGGGCGAATTGGGAGAGAATTTCAAGCGCTGCGTGGATTTCAGGGACGCAAAGGCCGAACTGCTCGACGGATACAAGAGCGATTTCGACTTCACCGAGCTGGGCAAGCTTGCCATCGACTACAGCGACGGTGTAGTGGAGGCTGAAGCCGGAGCTACTCCTACACTCATCGAATACGCCAAGGAGAAGAACAAGCCATTGCTTCTATTCCCTGGTGATGATTTCGCTGAGCCTTACGCTGATTTCATCAACAAGGTTTGTCCTGACGCAGAATAATTCCGACAACAGAGACACATAACAAGGATAATGAAAATTATAAAACTTTTTACAGCATTAGTAATAGCAGCACTGACGTTTGCTGCCTGTGATGACACCACAGATAACATAGGCGGCTCTGTCACCAACGACGTAGACAACATCTACATTTCGAGTGCATTGTATAATGTCACCACCGAATCGTATGTACCAGATTCTGTGCTCAGCCGCAGCAACTCAGGGCTCATCGGAAAGGTAAAAGATCCAGAGACTGGCAACTACATTACTGGCGACTACATGACCCAGTTTGGCGTATTGCCTTCGTTCGATGTCGATACCTTGTCATACATCAAGGCTGCCAACAATGGAAATTTGGAGGCAGACTCTTGCTACATTCTGGTTTCCTATAGCAGCACCTATGGAGACTCCATTGCCCCAATGAAGGTAGCTGCCTACGAGATGACCAAGCCCATGACCGAGGACGAGGAATACTATTCTAATTATGATGCCTTCGAGCATGGATGGGTGAGCGAGAACAACTATCCCTGCACTGCCACTTACAACCTGTGCAACAAGACTGGGGTGAAATATTTCAAGATATACCTCAACAAGCCTTACACCAAGGATGGCACGACCTATAAGAACTATGGCAGCTACATTCTCCAGACTTACGAGGCTCATCCAGAGTATTTCAAAACAAACTATAGATTTCTACACAATGTTTGCCCAGGCTTCTATATCAAGAACGTGGGCGGTGTAGGCAACGTAGCCAACATTTGGAATACCGAGATTCAGTTCTACTGGACTCGCCACAAGACCGTAAAGGCAAAGGATGGCTCAGACAGCACCGCCGTGAGCTACGGCTACAACCGATTCGACGGTACAGAGGAAGTGTTGCAGCTCAACAAGATCACCAATGCCAAAGAGCGTCTACACCAGATGGCTGCCGACGAGAACTGCACATATCTGAAGTCACCTGCTGGTATTTTCACCCTCGCCACCCTCCCTGTCGAGGACATCATGAAGGGACACGAGAAGGACACGCTGAACACAGCAACGATCACCTTCCCACGCCTGAACAACGAGGATGCCGACAACAAATATCAGTTTGATACACCATCCACCATCTTGATGGTACAGGCAGACAGCTTGAAATCGTTCTTCGAGGAAGCAAAGGTCATCGATAACCGAACCTCATTCGTATCATCATACAACAGCAGTTCCACCGGTGTAAAGAACGCATACACCTTCAGCAACATTGCCAATCTCGTTTCGGCGATGTACAAGCTCAAAGGAAAAAGCGAAAATTGGAACAAGGTGGCTCTGATTCCTGTTAAGTTGACAACGAGCACGCAGAACTCTTCAACGGTTATCACCAAGATAAATCACGACATGGCTCTCACCTCTACCCGACTGGTAAAAGGCAAGATTACTACCGACAGCAGTGGCAAGGAAACGAGTCCTATCCAAATCAAGGTGATATATAGTAAGTTCAAGGAGAAATAAAAGTTTGTTTCAATCGTAACATACATTATGGCAGACAATTTTCTAGAACGACATCGTGAGGAATACGAAAAGCGCAAGGCTGCATGGCTCAAGAAGAAAAAGCTCTTCCTCAAGACCAAGCCCAAGGCGCAACCACAAATACAACGTCCTGACGATGAAGCCTTATAAAGGAAGCAATCCAACAAAAAGCCTCCCCTAGCCCAACGGCTAAGGGAGGCTTTATTCGTATATCCCCATCATATTTTACTTTACTCTGCCAAGTCATTCTTATCCTATAATCGTAAACTTAGCAAACTTCAAGAGAAGCTGTTTCGTGCCCGAATGAACAAACTCCACGGTAGCCTTGGCATTCTCGCCCGAGCCTTCCAGTTTCAGAATGGTTCCTACTCCAAAGCGCTGATGCTCGATTTTCATTCCTTCTCTCAAATTTCCTCCAGCTGAGCTAGAGGATGCAGAAAGGCTAGCCGACGACGCACTAGGTGAAGCGGTAGATGTTCCCAAAACACGACGAGCGGCATTCAATGCTCTAACCGATTTGAAATTAGCTTCAGAACGCACAGAACGAGAACTCTCGTTTGTTCGAGACGTATAGGAAGGTTTAGGATCTGCCATAAACTGTGTAGCTACAGGACGAGAGACAGGTCTATCCCACGGCATTCTTCCACCATATCCACTTGTCGAACCACCAAAGCTAGCGCCCCCCTCCTCATGGCAATCTATCAAACTGCTATCAATCTCATCGATGAATCGGCTAGGATTGTCGAATTCCATCTTGCCATAGCGCCAACGATTTTTGGCATTAGTGAGGATACAGTGTTTCTCGGCACGCGTTATCGCCACGTAAAGCAATCGACGCTCCTCCTCCAATTCCCTTGGAGACACGGCGGCTATTGGGCTTGGGAAGATATTCTCTTCCAAACCTACCACAAATACCGTAGGAAACTCCAAGCCCTTGGCAGCATGCACCGTCATGAGCGATACACGAGGCTCGTCCTTGTCACCGTCACTGTCGGCATCGGTGAGCAAGGCGACATCCTGCAAATAATCATTAAGGAAAGCCTCATCCATGCGCCCCTCCTCCCTTCGCTCCTCAACAAAGGTCGACATGCCGCTAAGGAACTCCTCCAGGTTTTCCTGGCGAGCCAAGTCGTCGGCATCCTTGCCCGACATGATGTCTCCACTGATTCCACTTTCCTTGATGATGGCGTCGCCCAGCTCATAGACATCATTGGTATGCGAACGTTCGATGAACGACTGAATGAGCGATCTGAAAGTGTCAAGCTTAGTGAGGGTACCCTTGTTCACATTCAAGCCATAATGGGCAGGCTCGCCTATCACCTCCCAGAAACTTACCTCGTTTTGATGGGCACAATCGGCAATCTTCGCCACGGTAGTGGCACCTATGCCACGAGCCGGATAGTTGATGATGCGCTTGATAGCCTCCTCGTCATCTGGGTTGGCGACAAGACGGAAATAAGCAATAATGTCCTTGATTTCCTTACGTTGATAGAAACTCAGACCGCCATAGATACGATAAGGAATGCCTTGCTTGCGAAATTCTTCCTCGAAGCTTCGGCTCTGTGCATTGGTACGATAGAGGATGGCAAAATC
Organism: bacterium UBA4637; assembly: GCA_002405875.1. The sequence continues at coordinate 10,044 of DHMR01000069.1, read as the reverse complement.
GCTATACTCACATTGTTCTTGTCGTTTGATGCGATTCACGTCTTTCGCCACGATTACAGCCTCTTCCTTATCGCTGTAGGCTGGTTGGTATTGAATTTTCTCCCCCTTTGCATTCTCACTGAACACATCCTTAGGTATTTGGTTGCGGTTGTGTTTGATGAGGCTATTGGCAGCCTCGACAATGGTTTGGGTTGAACGGTAGTTCTGTTCGAGTTTGAAGAGCTTAGTACCCTCCAATTGGTGCTGATAGTTGAGAATATTATCGATGTTAGCTCCACGGAAACTGTATATGCTCTGGGAATCATCGCCCACAGCGCACACTCGCATCTTCTCCTTGCAGAGTTGCATCACGATGTTCATCTGCACCTTGTTGGTGTCTTGATACTCATCCACCAAGATATAGTCAAAACGGTCGGCATATTTTCTTCGGATGTCCTCGTGGTCGCGGAAGAGTTGAAAGGTAAGCATCAGCAAGTCGTCGAAATCCATGGCGTTCGCCTGTTTGCAGCGTTGCACGTAGGCACGATAAATCTTACCTATCTCTGGCATGTTGGCACGTTTGTCCTTAATATAATTATCTTGGTCGCTCTCATAAATCTCAGCTGTTTGCAAACAGTTCTTCGCCATCGAGATGCGAGCATGTACGGCAGCAGGCTTGTAATTTTTGTCGCTGAGTCCCATCTCCTTCACGATGGCCTTGATGAGAGAACGGGAATCAGACTCATCGTAAATGGTAAAGTTGTTGTTGAAACCTATGTGCTCAGCCTCGGCACGAAGAATGCGCGAAAAGATGCTGTGAAAGGTACCCATATAGAGATACTGGGCTAGGTCGTCGCCCACCAACTTGCCTATACGCTGTTTCATCTCCTTTGCCGCCTTATTGGTAAAGGTAAGCGCCATGATGCTCCATGGTTTCATCCCCTGACTCAGGAGATAGGCAATCTTATAGGTGAGCACACGAGTCTTGCCCGAACCTGCACCCGCAATCACCAGCGAAGGTCCGTCGATATATTCCACAGCCTTTCGCTGCGATTCATTCAAGTCTTTCAGTAAATCCATTATTCAATGTTTAATGCTTAGTGCTTAATGTATAAATTCCCTTCAAGCCTGTTTGACATTTAGTTTTCTTCAAGCAAACATCGAACATTAAGCACTAAGCAAAATTATTATTTTCCCCTGTATCCTCCAACGGCGGTGGCTGGGTTTATATCCTCACCCTCACGAGGGAAAGCTGGGATAAACTTCATCTGATGCTCTATCTGCCGCTGGCGTTTGCGCATATATTCGCTTGGATGAAGCGAACTATATTTGCGTGGATTAGGCAAGGTGGCAGCTATCAAGGCACACTCTCCACGGAAAAGGTCCTGGGCTTTCTTATTGAAATGATACTCTGCCACGGCATCCACACCATAGATGCCCGGCCCCATCTCTATGCTGTTGAGATAAACCTCCATGATGCGCTGCTTGCTCCACATCAGTTCGATGAGGAAAGTGAAATATACCTCGAATCCCTTGCGGGTCCAGGAGCGCCCCGGCCAGAGGAACACGTTCTTGGCAGTCTGCTGACTGATGGTACTGGCTCCATGCACCTTGCCACCACGAGCATTGTTCTTGGCTGCACTCTCGATGGCATTGAAATCGAAGCCATGATGCTTGAGGAAACGGGCATCCTCGCTCGCCATCACCGCCACAGGCATGTGAGGTGACATTTTGTTGAGTGAAATCCAGTGATGATGCAGGGTAACACTTTCTCCATCAGCCACTTGCTGGAAGCAACGGATAATCATCAAAGGTGTAAGATACACAGGGATGAAACGATAGGCCACTACAGCAAGAATGGTGGTACTGAAAAACAGCACCACCACCCATCTTATAATATTCTTGACTTTCTTCATTATTTCAAAGTACCATTGTTGGCAGCATTCACCATTGCCTGACTAGCATAGAGATATACCTCTACACGACGGTTGGCCTGGCGACCAGCTGCTGTGCTATTGTCAGCCACAGGGTTGGTAGAGCCCTTGCCCTCTACTGATTTCACTTGCTTATCGGTCACGCCACAAGAAGACAAGTAGTTGTATACCGACTTGGCGCGGTTCTGGCTCAGAGGCAAGTTGATGCCGTCGTTGCCTGTATTGTCAGTATATCCCATGATAGCAACGTCGCAGTCGGTGTTCTGCTTCAAAGTGGTAGCCAACTTTGCCAAATCATTCTTGGCATTGGCATTGAGATCATATTTGTTGGTCTGGAAAAGAATGCCAGAGTCGAAAGTCACCTTAACTGCATCTAAACCGTTGGCATCGGTCACAGTTTCCACCTGAGCGTTCTGAATCTGCTCAGCCTGCTTCTTCACCTTATCCATATGTTTACCGATGAGAGTTCCAGCTCCACCACCTACGGCTGCACCGATGGCAGCACCAACGAGAGCACCCGTGCCATGATGGCTATTGTTGAGCAAACCGCCGACCACGCCACCGAGCGCAGCACCGGCACCAGCGCCGATGAGACCACCATTGCCCTGATTGTTACCACAAGAACCCAAAAGCAAGCAGAGAGAAAGGCCTGCTACTGCAAAATTCATCTTTTTCATTTCTAAATCTCCTATATTTTTGTTATTTAATTGCAAAGATAACTCTTTTTTCTCCATAATGGAGAGTTTTCTAATATTTTTTTGTATTTTTGCATGCAAATTTAAGTGTATTTGCATAAATGCAGCAAGGAATTCTCCTATTAGATGGTGGGAAATCCCTAAAAGGCTACATTCAAGAGGTCGATAACGCTCCCTTATGCTCCTACACCTTAATTATATAAAGATAAGAATAAAATTAAAATACAGAATTAAGTAAAAATGGCTAAAGAACTTAAGAATTTGACCAAGCGCGCTGACAACTACAGTCAGTGGTACAACGACTTGGTGGTAAAGGCAGATCTCGCTGAATTGTCTCCAGTTCGTGGTTGTATGATCATCAAACCATACGGTTACGCCATCTGGGAGAAGATGCAGCAGCAACTCGACAAGATGTTTAAGAAGACAGGTGTACAGAACGCATACTTCCCTCTCCTCATCCCGAAGAGCTTCTTCTCTCGTGAGGCTGAGCACGTGGCTGGTTTCGCCAAGGAGTGTGCCGTGGTTACCCACTATCGCCTCCGTGCCACAGAAGACGGCAAGGAAGTGGAGGTAGACCCTAACGCCAAACTTGACGAGGAGCTCATCATCCGCCCTACTTCTGAGACCATCATCTGGAACACATACAAGAACTGGATCCACTCTTGGCGCGACCTCCCTATCCTCTGCAACCAGTGGTGTAACGTGATGCGCTGGGAGATGCGTACCCGTCCATTCCTCCGTACATCCGAGTTCCTCTGGCAGGAGGGTCACACAGCCCACGCCACCAAGGAAGAGGCCGAGGCTAAGGCTCAGGAGATGTTGAAGGTTTACGCCGATTTTGCCGAAAACTACATGGGCGTGCCTGTATTGCAGGGTGTGAAGAGTGAGACTGAGCGTTTCGCCGGTGCCCTCAACACTTACACCATCGAGGCGATGATGCAGGATGGCAAGGCTTTGCAGAGCGGTACTTCCCATTTCTTGGGCCAGAACTTCGCAAAGAGTTTCGACGTAACTTACCTCAACAAGGAGAACAAGCCTGAGTATGTATGGGCTACCTCTTGGGGTGTATCCACCCGATTGATGGGTGCCCTCATCATGGTTCACAGCGATGACAACGGTCTCGTTTTGCCTCCTAAGTTGGCTCCTATCCAGGTGGTTATCGTGCCTATCAACAAGGGTGAGGAGCAGTTGGCTCAGATTACAGCCAAGCTTCAGCCTGTCATCGACCAGCTCCGTGAGTTGGGCATCAGCGTGAAGTACGACGACAACACCGCCAAGCGCCCAGGCTTCAAATTCGCCGACTATGAGTTGAAGGGTGTACCTGTACGTCTCGCCATGGGTGGCCGTGACTTGGAGAACAACACCATCGAGATTATGCGTCGTGATACCTTGGAGAAGGAGAACGTCAGCTTCGACGGCATCGTGGAGCGCGTGAAGAACTTACTCGAAGACATCCAGAAGAACATCTTCGAGAAAGCTCGTGCTTACCGTGACGCTCATGTATACGAGTGCGACAACTACGAGGACTTCAAGAAGCGTGTGAAGGACGGCGGCTTCTTCCTCTGCCACTGGGACGGTACAGCCGAGACCGAGGCTAAGATCAAGGAGGACACACAGGCTACCATCCGTTGCATACCTTTCGCTTACGAGCAGACTCCAGGTGTCGACATGGTGAGCGGCAAGCCAGCCAAGGCTCGTGTCATCATCGCTCGCAGTTACTAATCATGACGTATAGGTACTTATCTTTGTCAGTACCTATACATCTTTATACTATCATAAGGATATGAGGCAGCTGATACTATACATCATTTTCTTGATGTCCATGGTCTTCTCGGGCTATGGTAAAGTATCTGCTGCCTCAGATTCTTTCCATCTCCAGGATTCTCATTCCTTCACGCAGTATTCCGACAACACGAAGAAAGACCGACTTACGAAACTGCCTTCCGAGAAGAAAAACACTCTTGCAAAATTATCTTCTGAGAAGAAAGACCGCCTGGTGAAGATTGACCACAAGCAAGACAAACCGACAGCCCAGCTGGAGGATGCCTCCGTTGCAGCCTATCGGGTATGCGGCAGTCGCCCTCAGCGGCTCTTGCCATCGGGCAACATTCACTCCCAGGCAGGTGCAAGTAGATTGCTTTTTAATAGAATCCGAGTTTTATCATCCCTTTTATCCGCCGTATTTGGTGGCTACGAGCCTTTCCGCTTGGAGAGTGCTCCTATCCACTTTGATGTCGCCAGCAAGTATTATGTCATTTGCCTGCGGCATCTTCGCTGTTAGCTTTTTCTTTTTATCATTCAATACTTCATGTTTCGCAAGGCTCAGAAAGGTTTTGCGAGGGATTGTCGTATACCTATGCAATCCAACAAATTAGAAAAAACAGATTCATATAAAGATAAAGAAGAATTATGGCTAAGATACAACATATGGAAATGGGTGCCACAGTGATGTCACTCGACGAAATCAAAGTAAAGAAAGGCTTTTTGGGACTGAGCGTCAAGCTTGTCTATATGCCAACAAATAGTGCTATCAAAGTAAAGGAAAACGAATATTCGGCAGAGGATGGTCGCCGATTGGAAAACATCCTCTTCACTGAGCCTGAAAACGTGGAGGAAGCTATCAGCAAGAATCCAGTTTCTGCCATCGGAATGGGAAATGTGAAACTGGAAGCTTGTATTTCGGAAGATCATGAGTTTGCAGCCGTTCAGCTCTTGAGCTTCAAGGATTTCGACTATAAGCCGGTGTCCGAGGTACATATATATAAAGGTAGGGCAGCCGAGGCCATAGCCAAGCTGTTCTGATGGAATATGCTTCGTTGAGTACGAAGCTATAGTAAAAACACTTCACTCTTCACCAGAACGTCGTAACGTATTGACATTCACGTTGTTAATCTAGTGAAGAGTATCTCTTGACACTTCACCTCTCGGAATGCCGATAAACACAGAGGATTCCGAGAGATTGGTGAAGTGTGAAGAGGGAAACGCAAAGCTGTCGTCAAGATGCTCTTTCCACCACAGCCTCAGTGTAGACAGTAAACTGCAAAGCCTTAGACAATTTACTGCCCTAACTAGGCAGTCAACCGTCCACAGCCCCACAGTTTGCACGAAAAAGCATTGAAGATGCTAATCATCAGCCAACTCATGCAACGTATACTCGCTACTTCCATCAAAGCAATGGGTACATACCTGGCATTTAGGCAAACCGATGGCTTCAACTAGTTGCTCGATGGTGTTGAACTTCAAGGTGGTCAAGCCCAACTCTCTAGCTATCTCAGCTACCATCTTCTTGTACTCAGGCGAATCGGTGGTGGCATACTTGTCGAGGTTCTTGTTGGCGTCGCCCTCAAACTTCTCGATGATGCGACGGGTAATCAACTCCATCGCACTCTTGGAAGAAGTGAAATTGATAAACGGACAAGCATAAACCAATGGCGGACAAGCGATGCGCATGTGGCACTCCTTCAAGCCAGCTTGGTCGAAGAGAACCTTCACATTGTCACGCAACTGCGTGCCACGCACGATACTATCATCACAGAACAACACCCTCTTGCCCTTGAGCATCGCCTTGTTAGGTATCAATTTCATCTTTGCCACCAAGGAGCGCATGCTCTGGTTGCTAGGCATGAAGGAACGAGGCCAAGTAGGCGTGTACTTGGCGATGCAACGCTGATAAGGCACACCCTTGCCTGCCGCATAACCCATCGCCATACCCGTACCCGAATCAGGGATACCGCTACAGCAATCCACCTCCACATCGTCGGTCTTCGCCAAGTTGCAACCATTCGTGAATCTCACTTCCTCCACGTTTCTGCCCTCGTAGGTAGAAGTTGGGAAACCATAGTAAACCCAGAGGAAGGAGCAAACCTGCATCTTCTTGTTGGCTGGGCGAAGCTGCTCGATGCCATCGGCGGTCATCTTCACAATCTCTCCAGGTCCCACCTCATACTCAGTCTCATAGTCGAGGTTCGGGAACGAGGTGGTCTCGCTGCTGGCAGCATGGGCTCCCTCCTTCTTACCAATGATGAGTGGCGTGCGTCCCCAGCTGTCACGGGCGCAGATGATGCCATCCTCCGTGAGAATCATCATAGTGCAAGAACCCTTGATGTGGTGGTACACATTCTCGATGCCCTCCTTGAAACTCTTCGCCTGGATGATGAGCAGAGCCACCAACTCGGTAGGATTGGTGTTGCCCGACGACATCTCGGCAAAGTGCATGTTCTTTTCGAGCAAGTGCTGAGTAAGTTCTTCGATGTTCACGATCTTGGCAACCGTGCAAATGGCGAAGCGGCCAAGATGAGAGTTCATGATGAGTGGTTGCGCATCAGTATCGCTGATGACGCCGATGCCCGATGTTGCCCCCTCAAACTTATCGAGAGTAGGTTCAAACTTAGTTCGGAAGTACGAACTTTCTAGGTTGTGGATAGAGCGCACGAAGCCCTTCTCCTCGCAGTAGGTTGCCAAACCGCCTCGGCGAGTGCCGAGATGTGAGTTGTAGTCGGTGCCGTAGAAAAGGTCTGCGACACAGCTTTTCTTGGAAATAGTTCCGAAAATGCCTCCCATAAGAGTGTTAATTGTATGTTATTGTTTTGAAATATGGGTGCAAAGATAATAAAAAGATGGAAAACATGCAAGATATTTTCCATCTTTTTCTCGTGTTTACAAAGCGTATTGCAATCCGATGCTCACATCGAAAGTCTTCGACTGCACATTGTCATGATACTTATAATAGGTGTCACGCCAATAGTTGGACACGTTCAGGTCGAGGTTGAGATGCGAGGCAAGCGCCATCACGAAACGGGCGTTCAGTACCAGCAACGAGGCATTTCCCTTGTCGCCTTGTGCGTTGAGATAGAGCGGATCGGTTGTTTCCAAGTCCTTGCCTTCGTATCCCTTCCAAGTGAAGATGCGATAATAGTCGGCACCGATGCTGAAGCTGCCTATCTTGCCAAACTCCATCACGCTGCTGGCCTTCACACTATAACCACTACCCATGTTGTAGTCACGGTCTATCACGTGATAATAATCACTCAAACTACCGCCCAACAAGATGCCATCTAGGAAGATGCGCTGCTCCAACTTGGTAAGATTGCCAATCTTCGGGAAACGATAGATGAAACCAGGGCCAAAGGATGCTGCCTCCGAGATGCGATAAGGCACCAAGCTAGTTCCATCCTTCACGGGTTGGGAGTCATAATAGTTGAAGTGTTGGAAGATACCAAACTCTGCTTCCATATTCTTGGAAATGGTCACAGGCACACTCCAAAGCCTACCAAGCAAGTGGACACCCGTGATGAGCGGTTGGTTACTGCTCAATCCGAAAGTGACATCGGCAGTAAAGTAGTCGTAAGGTTTAGTAGTTTCCTCATTGAACAAATCGCCATATATCACGTTGAAGCGCACGTATGGATTGCCCTCTCCCCTAAAGAAGCTGTTGTTGTCTGCAAGATAGCGATAGCCTGCTGATGCGGCAAAAGAGATAGGGATACGATTGTAGTCGTGATACTTATAGTACTTGCCTCTCACTCGCCATGCGTCACCACTCAAGATACGGTTCAGCCCCTTGATAGGACAAATCAAGGTGCCCAAGAACTCTCGCAAGAAACGAGGGAAACCTCTCAGATGGTCGTCATACACCAAATCACTGATACGATAAGTTACCTCGCCGATGCACACACCGCCAAATGTGGTGGCCATCAAATCGTTGATGGCAGGTGGCTCTATCTCGCAAGTAGTCTCCCACATCAAACTTCCACAGAAACTGTAAGGTACCGACTCCCAGAAGTTCATGCCATTGGAACGTGCCGCATTGAAGTAGAGACCACCATGATAAGGATGAGCAAAGAGGTTGGTGGAGAACTGGTCGTTGTCCCACACGAAGCCCGTCTCTATATTATGCTTGATGCTATGGAAGGAAATCTTGGCGAAATCCTCACTCATCACAAACTGATCGAAACACTGCACGCCCACGTTGATGGCGAAAGCCTCCAAAGCAGCCTTCCATGGATGCTTCTTCTGTCGCTCAGGGTCATCATAGGCAAAGATGGTGCCATCCTTCCAAGCCTCCATGTCGTATTCCTTATTCTTTGGAACAGAAGGAACATGCTGGTAACTACGGTCGAAGCGGAAAGCCAATCCTGCCTCAAAGATGGCACGCTGACGATAACGGCGAGAGTGATTGTAATAACGGGTATCGCCATAACCCACCGAAGCAAAGGCGCTCAAGTGTTTGCCCAACTGATAGTCGGCGTTTACACGAGCCTGCACTGAATAGAGACGCTCTGGTCGGTCGTTGGAATTTTCCTCAAACGACTCCACGTGAAAATAACCCAGGTCACCGCTCAACGAGAATCGAGGTGAGAGTTGAAAGTATTGTCCGATACGATAAAAGAGAGCTCCCGAGAATCGCTCGTCCAACCCAAAGTAATGGGTACCTACACCTATTATATTATAGGTGCTACGGTTTCGAAAGCGCACAGCTACGTTCATTTTGTTGGCTGAACCTCCAAAAGCCATCAAATCGATGCGAGTCTTGGGATTCACATTCACGAGACCAATCTTGTGGGCCACGGTATCGCGACTATAGTTGATGATGCCAAACTGCACACCACGAGGATGGCTCACGCAGACATTCACCAGTCCAAACTGCGAGCCGCTCAAGGTATCGGCATAGTTATAGCCACCCAGCTGCACACCTCTCATATTCGAGGAACAGACATTGGAGGCAGCCACCTGGATGCCTCGTTTCATACCCATCGAGACATTCGACAGTCCTGTGAACTGAATGCCACGAAAAGGGGTTGCCGACATATTGCTAAAGAGCGAGAGTTGCAAGCCATTGCCCTTGGTCAGCACATTGGTGACACCCGAAATCTGCACACCACGCATATCCTTGCCCCCGGCATTCATCACGCCTGCGATGTTGACACCACGCATCTGATTGCGTACGACACTAGAGAAAGCACCTATCTGCACGCCACGCAAAGTATCGACTGCACCGAAGAGAGCAAGGTTGCCACTGCTATAAAGTGTAGAGTCGGCAGTATGGTGATTGACGCCTACGCCTATGTTTACCGCCTTATGTTGCGCCTGTCCCATCACGGAAGCATGGCACATTCCCAGTTCCAACAACAAGCAGGCGATGGTCTTCATATTACTCATATCCAATTAGTTAAGTTAATACTCCTATTCCTCTAAAGAGAGAACTTTATGAATTTGGCTGCAAAGATACACAAAAAACAGCAGAAAACTCAACTATTGTCTAAGTTTTTCTTGAAATCCGTGAATTATGTAAAAGGAATGGCAACAGTTCACACGGATAAAGAGAAAAAAGAGTGCCCCAGCATTCTCAGCCGAAGCACTCCATCTTACTTCTTAAATATCTTGAAAGCAATCTCTAATCAATTAGTTCAAGCCCAAGCTCTTCTTGATAGCCTCGA
>DHMR01000025.1 GCA_002405875.1 bacterium UBA4637 | reverse complement strand
ACGCTGCTATCGCTGCCAAGGCTGAGAGCCTCGACGAGGTTAAGAAGTTGGTTCTCGCTTCTGGTGATGACGCTGAGACTGCTGTTAAGCATCGCTCTGGTATCACTGGCGAGAAGATGGAGCTCGATGGCTACAACTTCTTGGAGGGTGACAACATCTCAGTTTACGACCACATGGGCAAGCACACATTGTGTACTATGGTTCAGCTCAACGAGAACAACGAAGAGGCTGGCCACAAGGTAGCAATGCAGGTAGCTGCTATGCGTCCTGTAGCTCTCGACGAGTCTTCTGTTTCTGAGGATACTAAGAAGAAGGAGCTTGAGGTAGCTGTCGCTAAGACTAAGGAAGAGCTCGTAGAGAAGGCAGTGAACGCTGCTCTCAAGAAGGCTGGCATCAACCCAGCTCACGTTGACTCTGAGGATCACATCGAGAGCAACACCAAGAAGGGTTGGTTGACACCTGAGCAGGCTGAAGAGGCTCGCAATATCAAGAAGACTGTTGCTGAGGAGAAGGCTGCTTCTTTGAACGAGAACATGATCAACAACATTGCTAATGGTCGTTTGAACAAGTTCTTCAAGGAGAACTGCCTCGTAGACCAGGAGTTCCAGTTCGGCGATGGCGACAAGCAGACTGTTGCTCAGTATCTCGCTGCTCAGAGCAAGGATCTCAAGATCGTTGCTTACAAGCGCTTCACACTCGCTGCTGAGTAATCCTATCGTGGGATTCACGCAGACAGCTCAATTTGACTTATAGTTAAATTAGAATATCCGGGAGTTATGGAGTTAAAGCTTTGCTTTGCTTCTAACTCCCATTTCTTTTTTATATCAACTTACCAACATATAGCTTTATGAAGATATTCGCCATCGGTATGAACTATACCGAACACAATAAATCACTTCACGGAACGTTATCTAAACCAGAGCGTCCCGTCATCTTCACCAAGGCCGACTCGGCGTTGCTCAACAACGGTAAGCCTTTCTTCATCCCCGACCATCTGGGCAGGATAGAGTATGAGACTGAGGTCGTGGTGCGCATCTCCAAACTGGGCAAGACCATACCCGAGCGTTTTGCTCATCGCTACTACGACGCAGTGACCGTGGGCATCGATTTCACTGCTCGCGAGATGCAGAAAAAACTGCGCGAGGCTGGTCAGCCATGGGAACTCGCCAAGGGTTTCGATGGTTCGGCTGCCATCGGAGAATGGGTTGACATCCAGAAGTTCCGCGACATACAGGCCATCCATTTCCATCTCGACATCAACGGCAACACCGTGCAGGAGGGATGCACGAGCAACATGCTCTACAAGGTGGATGAAATCATCTCTTACATCAGCCAGTATTTCACCCTCAAGACGGGCGATTTGCTCTATACGGGATGTCCTACGGGCTGTGGACCGGTAAAGATAGACGACCACCTGGAGGGCTACCTCGAAGACAGAAAGGTGCTCGACTTTAACTGCAAGTAATCGTTTAGACAATGACAAATAAGGTTTGGACATATATCTTGGCGGCATTTCTCATGGTGCTCGCCTTGCCGATGCAGGCACAGAGATTCTTCAATTTGACCTCTGCCGAGGTCAGGGTAGACTCTGTGTTGCCTCATTTCGTGTATTCCAAGCCTTTGCAAGGCGAGTGGCGAGACTCCATCTATACCGTGAGCCTGAAATATGCCGAGTATATAGATATGTCGCCACAAGATATCGCCAACTACAATCGCCTGTCGGGGGCAGTTCTTCCCCGTCAGGTAGTTCTTCACCAACAGGTGAGCGAGTGCCGCAAGCAAGGTAGCCTGAGGGTAGATTTTTGCCCCTTGGTGTTCCGCGACAATCGCTATCAGATGTTGGTGAGCTTCATGCTCGATGTGAAGGTGCGTCCCCAGAAACGTGCCGAGCAAAATGCCCGTTTGCGTTCAATGTCAAATGGCTCGTCTGCCTCTTCTGGCTACGCCGACCATTCGGTGTTGGCACAAGGCAGATGGGCTAAGATACAGGTGAGCGAGTCGGGCATCCACCAATTGACCGAGCAAGTGGTGCGTCAGGCAGGATTCTCTGATATTAATAAGGTGAGAATCTATGGTTATGGCGGCAACTTGCAGGCTGAGGCACTCTCTGCCAGTTACCTTACATCTACCGATGACCTGCACGAGGTGGAACAGTGCGTGATAGATGGTCGCCATTATTTCTATGCCAAGGGACCGGTGAGTTGGGACGATAATACCTCAACCCAGCGCATCCGCAATCCTTATTCCAACTACGGTTGTTATTTCATCACGCAGAGCGATGAACAGTCCGCATCCATTGTGGATTCCACAGCATTCCTTGCTTCCTGCTATCCGCAGCCAGAAGACTATCATTTTCTCTACGAGCAGGATGGCTTCAGCTGGTATGATGGAGGACGCAACCTCTTCGACCTTACGGAAGTGAAGGTAGGCGAGGAGCAGCGAGTCATCGTAACCAACCATACGGGCGATGGACATGGATTGTTGTCGGTGGCAGTCACCTCAGGCAATGCCAGTACTGTGCAAATCAAAAGAAACGGCAAGTCACTGGGCACCATATCGCTCTCGTTGTCTGCCCAAAAGGGTGAAGATGCCTCTTACCTGCATGGTGTGGAGAAGGCCGCTACCTATTCCATCGACGATTTTCATCAGCAAGACACCATCACTATCCATACGTTGTCAGGCAGCCCTGTGCACCTCGACTATGTTTCGGTGACTTGGAACAAGCCTCGCAAGCCTTCAGCCTTGGATGCCCATGTTCCGGCGGCGCAATACGTTTATAACATCACCAATCAAGACCATCATGCCGATGAGACTGCCGACCTGGTGATTATCATCCCAACCTCCCAGAAATTACTCAAGCAAGCGCAACGGCTCAAAGCCTTTCATGAAAGCCACGATGCCATGCGAGTCAACATCGTGCCGGCGGATGAGCTCTACAATGAGTTCTCCAGCGGAACGCCCGATGTAAACGCTTATCGTCGCTATCTGCGTATGCTCTCAGATAAGGCTACCACGGAGGCTGATGTCCCCAAGTATCTCTTGCTCTTTGGCGACTGCATGTGGGACAATCGTATGCTTACCCCCGCTTGTCGCAAGCTCCAGGCAGACGACTATCTGCTCTGCCATGAGAGCGAGAATTCTTTCAGTTCGGTATCCTGCTATGTGAGCGATAGTTGGCTGGGCATCTTGGGCGAGGGGGCTGGTGCGCAACCCGCTCGTGAATTGCAGGATGTGGCGGTGGGGCGATTCCCCGTTACCACAGTTTCTGAGGCTGAGATTTTGGTAGACAAGACCATCAACTATGCCACTAACGCCAATGCGGGAGCCTGGCAGAACACCCTCATGTTCATGGGCGATGACGGCAACGACAATAAGCACATGATGGATGCCAATGAGGTAGCCGACGACGTTTCGACCCTTTATCCTGCCTATCTTGTGAAAAAAGTGATGTGGGATGCCTACCCCCGCGAGACTTCTTCGACGGGTAATACCTATCCGGAGGTGAGCGACATCATCAAGCGCCAGCAAAGCAATGGTGCCCTCGTCATGGATTATGCCGGTCATGGCAGCAACACGCAACTCTCACATGAGGCGGTGCTGAAGCTTTCTGATTTTGAGAATTTCCATAATACGAATCTTCCGCTCTGGGTGACAGCCTCGTGCGACATCATGCCTTTCGACGGAGTGAACGCAACCATCGGAGAAAGTGCGCTGCTCAATGCCAACGGCGGTGCAGTGGCTTTCTATGGTACAACGCGCACCGTCTACGCCCAGCAAAACAAATATATAAACCGTGCCTTCATGCGCCGAGTGCTCAGCATGGTAGATGGAAAGCCCATCACCATTGGCGAGGCGCATCGCTTGGCACAAAACGACGTGATGACGGGCGCTGTAAATTCAGCTGAGACAGATGTCACGGTAAACCATCTGCAATATTCGTTGCTGGGCGACCCTGCTCTGGCACTCAACCTGCCCATGCAACAGGTAGTGGTAGACTCCATCAACGGCGTGCCTACTGACAAGGCCGATGCGCGGGCTGTGCTGAAGGCGGGCTCGGTGGCGAGAATAGCGGGGCATATAGAGGGGGGACAAGATGGCTTCCTGGGCGTAGTGACAGCCACGGTGAGAGATTCGAAAGAACAGATCACCTGTCGCCTCAATGACACCAGTGCCACGGGGGCTGAAGAGCCGTTCGTCTATACCGACCGCACCAAGACGCTCTATGCGGGGGCTGACAGTGTGCGCCAAGGCAAGTTTGCCTTCTCCTTTGCTGTGCCCAAGGACATCAATTATTCTGGAGACACTGGTTTGATGAACCTCTATGCCGTGAGCATCGACAAGAAAGTGCGGGCACATGGTGCTTGCGACCAGTTTGTCGTAGGCGGCAGTGAGGACGTGGTAACCGACTCCGTGGGGCCAACCGTATATTGCTACCTCAACTCCACCTCCTTTGTGGATGGAGGAAAGGTGAACACCACCCCATTCTTCGTGGCAAACATCAGCGATAAGGACGGCATCAACGCCACAGGGAGTGGCATCGGGCACGACCTGCAACTCGTGATAGATGGCGACCTGGCGAAGACCTATGTGCTCAACGACAACTTCACCTACGATTTCGGCACCTATGCCAGTGGCTCCGTCTCTTTTAGCATTCCTGAGCTCGCCCCTGGCAAGCACCAGCTCACCTTCAGGTGTTGGGATGTGCAGAACAACAGTACCACGACCACGCTCCGTTTCAATGTGGTGGAGGCTTTGAACCCGAACATCTTGGAGGTGGGCGTGACCGAGAATCCTGCCAAGAACACGACGACATTCATCCTCAATCACGACCGAATAGGGAGCAATCTGGATGTCGTCATCGAGGTCTACGACGTGGCGGGTCGCCAGCTTTGGCGACATGCGGAGAAAGGGGTGTCGGATACCGGACAATACACCCAGAGATGGGACCTCACGACAGATGGCGGCAGTCCGTTGGGTACCGGTGTCTATCTCTATCGTGTCAAGGTCTCTTCCGACGGTAGCGGCTTCGCCTCGAAAGTAAAAAAGCTCATCATCATCAAGTAACAACAAACAGATAAATATGAACATCAACAGAACATTCAAGATTGCAATGCTGGGATGCTTGTCAGCCGTCGCCCTCCAGGCGGAGGCGCAAGACAAGAAAGATCTCTTCAACCCCGTCAACTATGCCGTCATCTCTCAGACCATTGCGCCTGATGCCCGTGGCGGTGGACTGGGAGATGCCGGTGCGGCTACCGACCCAGATGTCAATTCCCAATATTGGAACCCGGCGAAATATCCGTTCACCATCTCTCGTGCAGGGGTGGCGCTCAACTTCACGCCTTGGCTTCGCTCCTTGGTCAACGATATGAACCTCGCCTATCTGGCGGGCTATTATCGCATCGGCGACTATAGCGCCGTGTCGGCTTCGCTCAGGTATTTCAATATGGGCGAGGTGCAAACTAACAACACCGAGAACCAGGAGAATGCGATGACCATCAATCCCTACGAGATGTCGCTCGATGTAGCCTACTCGTTGATGCTGAGCGAGAAATTCTCCCTGGCGGCAGCTATCCGTTGGATTTATTCCGACATGCGCTTCGACTATACCGAGGACAATTCGCCGGCTTCGGCTTTTGCTGCAGATATTGCGGCCTACTATCAGAACTACGTCACCATCGGACAGCGTGAATGCCAGTTGGGCATAGGTCTCAACATCTCCAACATCGGTAGCAAGATAACCTATAGCGGCAAGGAATATGGAGAGTTCTTGCCAGCCAATCTCCGTCTGGGTGCCTCGCTGATGATACCTATCGACAATTACAACCGCATCACCATCGCCGCCGACGCCAACAAGTATCTCGTGCCTACGGTGCCAAAGCAGAAAGAAGGCGAGGACAATTCCGACTACGAGGATCGAGTGCATCGTGAATATGACGATGTGTCGGCAATCAGCGGCATCTTCAAGAGCTTTAGCGACGCTCCGGGTGGTTTCAAGGAAGAGATGCAGGAAATCAACTATGGCGTGGGTGCCGAGTATGTGTACAACGACAAGTTTGCCTTGCGTGCCGGCTATCATCATGAGAGTCAGAACAAGGGCAACCGCAAGTATTTCACGGTGGGTGCCGGTTTCAAGATGAATGTCTTCTCGCTCGATGCCGCTTATGTGGTGGCTACGGCGAAGAGCAATCCGCTAGACCAGACCCTGCGCTTCACCCTGTCGTTTGACATGGATGGTATCAAGGACCTGTTCAAGAAAAATAAGTAATCAGATTAAGTTTCACAATATATATATAATAAGGTATATGGATATTAGAGTAGGATTTGGATATGACGTACACAAGTTGGTGGAGAACCGCGACTTGTGGTTAGGAGGAATCAAGATAGACTATGAACTAGGCTTGCTGGGCCACAGCGATGCCGATGTGTTGATACATGCCATCTGCGATGCGTTGCTGGGCGCAGCCAATATGCGCGACATTGGCTACCATTTCCCCGACACGGCAGCAGAGACCCTGAATGTAGACTCCAAGATATTGCTCAAGAAAACGATGGACTTGATTGCAACCAAGGGCTACAGCCTGGGCAACATCGACGCTACCATTTGTGCCGAGCGCCCCAAGCTCAATCCACATGTGCCAGCCATGAAGGCTTGTCTGGCGAAAGTGATGGGAGTGGACGAGGATAAAATCTCCATCAAGGCGACCACCACCGAGAAATTGGGCTTCACGGGACGCATGGAAGGTATCTCTGCCTATGCCACCGTTCTCATCATAAAGGCTTAATGAGCGTTAACGAGATGTTAATATCTGTTGCTCGGAAGGCTATTCTCTTGATGTAAATCAAAAAATCTCAAAAATCATGCATTTTCTTCAAGAAATGTTTGGTGGAAGCCGAAAATAGTCGTACCTTTGCAGTGTCAAAAGGTTAATAGATTGTTTAGGTTAGTAGTAATAGATTTAGGTTTTTAGTTATTAGGTTTTAAGGTAGATTGTTTAACAGATAACAAAGGAGACCGTGAGGTTACCTTTGATTAGAAATTTTTGAAGTTAAACATAGTGTATGCCACAGCTCGTTGAGAGTTGTGGCATACTTTTTTTTGCTTGTTAGCATAAAAACCACCGATTTGTTTTGTAAACACATATTTTTTCTTTATCTTTGCAATAAAGAAAAATGAAATAACAGATGAGAGTACTCATAGTAAACACAAGTGAGAAGACGGGTGGAGCCGCAGTGGCTGCCAACCGCTTGATGGATGCCCTTAACAACAATGGTGTTAAGGCAAAGATGCTGGTGCGCGACAAGGAGACCGAAGACATCACCGTGGTCGGGCTGCCTCGTTCGCTCAAGTTGCAGTGGAATTTCCTCTGGGAGCGTTGGTGCGTGTTCTGGCATCTGCATTTCTCCAAGCATCATCTGTGGGAGATAGACATGGCTACTGCAGGATCTGACATCACCAAGATGCGTGAGTTTCAGGAGGCTGATGTCATCCATCTCTCATGGGTCAACCAAGGCATGTTGTCGCTCAAGAGCATTCGCAAGATTATCAAGAGCGGCAAGCCTGTCGTATGGACCATGCACGATCTGTGGGCTGCTACGGGAATCTGCCATTATGCCCGTGGCTGCAATCGCTATGTCTCTGCCTGTGGCAACTGTCCACTCCTTCCCCACAAGGGTGGCAAGCACGACTTGTCGACCAAGATATTCCGTCGCAAGAAGGCTCTGTATCAAGGAGGCAGCATCTCGTTTGTGAGTTGCAGCAAGTGGCTGGAGAAGCAAGCCAAGGCTAGCGGGCTCTTCGTTGGACAACGCATCACCAATATCCCTAATCCGATAGACACCCACGTGTTCTGCCCACAGGATAAGGCGGAGGCTAGACTGCGTGCAGGATTGCCAGCCGACAAGCATCTCATTCTCTTTGTTTCGCAACGAGTTACCGACGAGCGCAAGGGCATGAAATATTTCGTGGAGGCAATCGACCGACTGATAGAGAAATATCCTGAGATAAAGAACAATACCGCCATCGCCATCTTGGGAGGTCACTCCGAGGAGGTCACGCTCAGCTTGCCATCCTATTCGTTGGGATATGTGAGCGATGAGAAACGCATCGTCAACATCTACAATTCCGTCGATGTGTTTGTGCTTCCGTCGTTGGAAGACAACCTGCCCAACACCATCATGGAGGCAATGGCTTGTGGCGTGTCTAGCGTAGGATTCAAGGTGGGAGGCATCCCTGAGATGATAGAGCATCAGAAGACAGGCTATGTCGCCAACTATCGTGACACTGCCGACTTGGCGGAGGGCATCCACTGGGTATTGGAGGATGCCGACAAGGAAGCCTTGAGTCAAGCTTGCCTACACAAGGTGTCGCAATGCTATTCTCAGCATGCCGTTGCCTTGAAATATATCGAAGTATACAATCAGGCTATGGCCTACAAAAATTATAAATTATGATAAAGTTTACGGTCGTAACCTGTACGTACAATGCCGAGAAAGTGTTGCAGCGTACATTGGATAGCGTGAATAAGCAGAGCTACTGCAACATCGAGCATCTCATCATCGACGGCGTGTCGAAAGACAAGACCCTGGCGATGGTGAGGACGTACAAGCATAAGACCGAGGTGGGGGAGAATGCCCACGAGATAGTGGTGTATTCAGAGCCCGACAAGGGGCTCTATGATGCCATGAACAAGGGCCTCGACCGAGCTACGGGCGACTACTTGGTGTTTCTCAATGCCGGCGACGTGTTTCCATCAGAGGATACCTTGGAGTATGTGGAAGGTTGTGTAGGCGAGGGCGAGGAGTTGCCGGGAGTGCTGTATGGCGATACCGACATCGTGAACGATGAAGGCAGGTTCTTGCGCCATCGTCGTTTGTCGCCTCCTGCGCATCTCACATGGCGTTCGTTCAAGTGGGGCATGTTGGTGTGCCATCAGTCATTCTATGCTCGCACCGACATCGCCAAGCAGATACATTACAATCTCGACTACCGCTTCTCAGCCGATGTGGATTGGTGCATTCGCATCATGAAGGAGTCGGCGCGTAGAAAGTTGCCCCTCCGCAATGTCAATGCCGTCATCACCAATTTCTTGGATGGAGGCATGACCACCCAGAACCATCGTGCTTCCCTCAAGGAGCGTTTCCGTGTGATGCGCACCCATTATGGTCTGCTCACCACCCTCTTTGTTCATGCTTGGTTTGTGATAAGAGGATTCTTCAAGAAATAATGCCCCCCTTCAAATGCAACTACTTGCGTAGCCGAACGCAAGTAGTTGCATCAGCTTACGCAAGTAGTTCCGTTAGCTTACGCAAGTAGTTCCGTAAGCAGATGCAAGTATATGTGTAAGCTTACACGTATATATCTGTAGGCTTGCACGTATATACTTATATTTATATGTACCCGTACCTATTTATATATCGGGTATGTGTTTTGTAATAGGAATGCAGTCGTATTGTTGCATTCTTTCAATTTCTGAGTAATCTTTCCGCAACATGGATGTTGTACTTTTGCACACGTAAACTAAGAGATAGAAATTTACTGTTATGAAGAAATTTAAATTTTTGATGTTAGTGTGCTTGTTGTCTAGTATGGCAGCATTCGCAGGAAATGAAAGAGAGACTGGAACCGAAAATACAACTGCTACAGTTCCTTCTTTTGAGTTTATTTATAGTGTTGCTCAACCTACAGAGCAACAGCTGGAGCAAATTACAGGCAATGCTGAGTTTGGAAAGCAGACCGCATTCCTGTATGAGCAATTGCAAAACCTTTGCGTGAAGCGCATCCCAGTGGTTCCTGGTGACCCTACTACACGTATCGTCATCAAGAAAGGTGACTTGTTCAACGCTGTAAGAAAAGTATCCAAGGGCTTGGAAGATGATATGAAAGATCATAAGATTTCATGCGACGAGGCAACCAATCAGATGAATAAGGTGCTGGATGTAGCTATTTCCGCCTTCTATTCTGAGGATAGTAAATCATTTGAGAAGGCTTTGAGAAACAGCAAAAAAGACTATAAGCAGCTTGTAGCTCTGTTCTCAAAAGTTATTTTGAAGTAAAGATATATTTAAGGTAAAAAGATTATGAAGAAATTATCAGTGCTAGTGTGCTCATTGTGTGTGAGCACATCATTGTTTGCACAATCAATGAAGGTTACAGGTAAGGTTTCAGACAAGATGGGACCTGTGGCTGGTGCCACTGTAAGAGTAAAGGGTACGGATGTAGCTGTAGTAACGGATATTGATGGTAACTATACAATTCAAGCAGGTAAAAATGCAACGTTGGAAATTACATATCTTGGTGACAAAACCAAGATGATGAAGGTTTCTAATGCCAACATGGATGTGATGCTGGAGTCGGATGTTCAGGATATTGATGAGGTCGTAGTAACTGCTATTGGTATTAAGCAAGAGAAAAAGAAGTTGGGATATACTACCCAGCAGGTATCAGGCAAGGAGTTGGCTGCTCAAGGCAATATGAACGTTGGTTCTTCATTGCAAGGTCAAGTTGCGGGCTTGACAGTTTCTGTACCTTCTAGTATGTTTGAGACACCTAGCTTTTCCCTTCGTGGTCGCACTCCTTTGATTGTATTAGATGGCGTGCCTATCGAGTCGGACATGTTTGATATTTCAAGTGAGAACATTGCAAGTGTCAATGTTTTGAAAGGAACGGCTGCCTCGGCGTTGTATGGTGCTAGAGGTAAGAATGGTGCTATCATGATTACTACAAAGCAGGCTGAAAAGGAAGGTGTAGAGATTAATTTCTCTACCAAGGATATGATGACGGCAGGATTTGTGGCTTATCCAAAGACACAGCATCAATATGGTAGTGGCTCCAATGGACAGTATGCTTTCTGGGATGGTGAAGGCGGCGGTAAGTCCGACGATGATATGGAATGGGGACCAAAGCTGGACGTCGGTAATATGGCTCCTCAATGGAATAGTCCTATCCGAGACAAGCAAACTGGTGAAGAAATACCTTGGTGGGGCAGTGTAAAGGGAACAAAATACGACGACCAAGGACGTTATGAACGTGTTGCGATGCCTTTGACATCGCATGACAATTTGAAGGAATTCTTAGAGACAGGCATCATTACTAATAACACATTGTCTTTATCTTATAAGGGGAAAAAGGCTAAGGTTTATGTGTTAGGGCAGTACGCTTATCAAAAAGGACAGGCTCCAACAACATCCTTGCATACAGGAGGTCTTAACTTTAACTCTACTTTCAATCTTTCTGATAAGTTGACATTGGATGCTATGCTCAACTATAATATGGTGGTATCTCCTAATTATCCTGATTATGGTTATCATCCATCCAATTTCATGTATTCTATCGTAGAATGGATGGGAGACGACATTGATATCAAAGAGCTGAAAAAGCATCAGTGGGTTCCTGGTATGGAAGGATATAAGCAGGCAAACTACAATTATGCTTGGTACAACAATCCGTATTTCGCATTGTCACAGGCGAGACATTCTGAGCGTCGTAATGTGACAACTGGTCAATTGCGATTAAGCTATCAAGTATTGCCAGAACTGAGCATCACTGGTCGTGCATCGTTGCGCTCTAAACGTAATCTTACAGAGAACAAGATACCAAAGTCTTATTTGAACTATGGCGATTCACGTGAGGGTGCTTATAAAGTATGGAATGTTAGCCAAGATAATGTGGATGCCGATGTGCTGGCAACATATACTAAAAGTTTCTTGGAAGACATCAATTTGACCGTTAATGCGGGTGGTTCCATCTTTTATCGCCGTTATCGTAACGACTACGCTTCGACGGATGGCTTGAATGTGCCAGGCATTTACTCTTTGAAAAACTCTACGGGTTCGATTTTGACTTATAGTTCAGACAACTCTTTATGGGGAACTCGCAGCGAGAAAGAAATCAAGAGTATCTATGCCTCTATCAACCTTGATTTGTCAAAATATGCTTATTTGACCTTGACAGGTCGTAACGACTGGTCTTCGACTTTGGCTTCGGGTAATAATTCTTATTTTTATCCTTCTGTGGCATTGAGTTCTGTTGTTTCTGACTATGTTAAGATGCCTCAATTTATAGACTATTTGAAAATCTTAGGATCTTGGGCGACAGTATCCAGTGATTTAGACCCATATCAGATACAGCAAGTTTATAACAAAGAGTTGTCGTGGGGAAGCAATACGGTGGTTAGCTATCCTTCTGCTTTGGTTAACGCCAATATCAAACCTCAAAAAACAACACAGTTAGAGTTGGGATTCTCTACTTCTTTCGGTAAGCGCATATCATTAGATTTTAGCTATTATCGTTCGTTGGATACAAACCAAATCTTGGATATGTTGATTTCTCAGGCATCAGGTTTTGATACTCGAAAAATCAATGGTAATACTTATACCACTAATGGTATTGAGGCAATCATTGGCGTGAAAGCTATTCAAGGAAAGAATTTCAAATGGAATTTCAATTTGAATGCCAGCCATAGTGTTCGAAAGTTGACCAAGATTTATGGCGATGAGGAATATTTTGGTAACTTGAAGAAAGGAGATCGTGCAGATGCTTATTATGCCACAGTATGGCAACGTGATCCAGAAGGACGAGTTATCGTAGATGCAAATGGACAGCCACAGAAAGATCCGTACGCTCGTAAAATCGGACATTATGAGCCAAATGTCAGATTGGGCATGCAGAACACTTTCCGTTTTAATGATTTTACGCTTGGAGTGGAATTGAATGCTGCTATCGGTGGCTTGATGTATTCTAATTTGAGTCCAAAGATGTGGTGGGGTGGAAAACATCCGAACTCTGTAAAATATCGTGACGAGGAGTATGCCACAGGAAAGCCTGTCTTTGTGCCAAATGCCGTTCGAGTGGTTAGTGGAGATGTCTCTTACGATGTACATGGAAACATTGTGGAAGACACTCGTAAATATGAGAAATTTACCAATGCCGTCGATTGGCAGTCTTGGTGCCAAAACTATCCTTATCGTGCTAATGTGACAGACAAGATGGACAAGTTCTTCGCCAACACTTTCAGTCGTACTTATTTGAAAGTACGCCAGATTAGTTTGACTTATGATTTCCATCGTTTGTTGCCACAGGCAAGTGTGGTGAAGGGATTGACAGCAACAATATTCTGTAATAATCCTTTCCTCTGGGCTAAAGTTCCATACGTAGATCCTGATGTAAGTGGTGATGCCAGTGGGGATACAGGAGCTGCGGATCCAACGGCACGATACCTCGGTGTCGGTTTGAACGTAAAATTCTAACATGAAATTGATAATAAAATGAAAGCAAAAATATTTATGACTTTGGCTATAGTTGGTGCTTTGTGTTGCTCTTGCACTAGCTTTGATGAAATTAACAACAATCCGAATGATCCATCGGAGGTATCTCCTAAGTTGATTCTTCCAAATATTTGCGAGAGTGCTTTTTCTCGTGGTACTGGTGGAATGTATGCTGACAAGATGGTGGTTCAGACAGACGGACATAATGCTGAACAATTCTATGAGTGGAACAGAGGAAGTTTCAGTACTTATGATAGTGAACTACTTCAGGTCACCAAGTTGAAGGAAGAGTCTGATAGGACAGGAGAGGTCATATACGATGGGTTGTATCATTTTTTCAGAGCCTATTATTTCTACAATTTGACTCTCAAGTTCGGAGATATTCCATATTCAGAATCTTTGGCAGGTGAGAGCAAAGGGCAGTTTACTCCTAAGTATGATTCACAAGAAAATGTATTTGTGGGCATCTTGGATGAATTGAAAGAGTCAAATGATGAACTAGCGCAGGCTGCTGTTAAAAATGAAACGATTGACGGCGATATTATCTATAATGGAAATGCCGGGAAGTGGCAGAAGCTGGTCAATTCTTTTCGATTGAAGGTGTTGATGACCCTTTCTCACAAAGGACAAGTGGGCAGTCATAATGTTAAGCAAGAGTTCCTGCAGATTGCTGGCCTTCCACTGATTACGAACAATAGTGAGAATGGACAGTTGTCGTATATCGACCAAGAAGGCAACCGATATCCGCAATTTAATGCTCAATGGTCGGGCTTCTACATGGATAAAACGTTTATCGATAGGCTTGCTGAGCGTAAAGATCCTCGTTTGTTCTTATACGCATTGCCTACCAATGAGGCTGCGAATGCTGGAAAAAAAGTAACTGATTTTAGTGCTTATGCAGGTGGAGACCCTACTGTTCCGTATGGTGAGAATAAAAACCTTGTGGGTGATGGCAAGATTTCTCAGATTAATTCTCGCTATCGTACGAATCCTACGGGTGAGCCAACTATTTTGATGGGCTATGCTGAGTTGCAACAGATATTGGCTGAGGCTGTAGTGAGAGGTTGGATTCAAGGAGATGCCAAGCAGTATTATGAGAATGGAGTGAAGGCTTCTTTCGATTGGTATCATACTTATGCAGGTGATTACTCGCAGTATGTGACGGATGAGGCTGCTTCTGCTTATTTGCAGGGAGATAAAGTGAAATGGGATGACCAACTTTCGAATGAACAAAAGATAGAGCGCATCATCTTCCAAAAATATTGCGTTAGCTTCTTCCAGGGCGGTTGGGATCCTTTCTTCGAGCATCTGCGTACGGGGTATCCTGAATTCGCTCATTTGGCAGACAACCCAATCCCTTATCGCTGGATGTATCCAGATACGGAGAATAAGTATAACACACAAAATGTGGAGGAGGCTGTGAAGAGTCAGTTCGGAGAAAACAATGACAAGATAACTGCCATGCCTTGGTGGTTGAAATAGACGAATAGATTAATTGTAGGAAAATGATGAAAAAGATATTTTGGGCAGCTATGGCTGCTTTGGCGATGATGCCTAGCTTGAGTAAGGCTGAACAGAAAGTGGTGTTGGTAACGGTGGATGGCTATCGTTGGCAAGAATTGTTTACGGGTGCGGATTCTCTTGTCATCAACCAAAAACAGTTCGGAGATGTCAAGACGATGAAAGACAACTATTGGAGAGAGACCCCAGAGGAGCGTCGTGAGACTTTGATGCCTTTCACCTGGAGTTTCATCGCCAAGAATGGCACGATTATTGGCAATCGCAAGTTGGGGTGTACAATGGATGTCACCAATAAGATGTGGTTCTCTTATCCTGGGTATAATGAGGACTTGTGCGGTCATGCGGATGATGAGAACATACATAGCAACGACGCTTTGCCTAACCCGAATGTGTCGGTGTTTGGGGTAGCTAACCAAACCCCAGAGTACAAAAACTCAGTGTTGTGCTTTGGTAGTTGGGCACGTTTCATAGAAATCTTCAATGAGAAGCGAAGCGGATTGGAGGTGAATGCCAATTATCGTCACTCCATGTCGAAGAATCCAACGGAACGTGAGAAATACCTGGATAAGTTGCAAGACCTGTGCCCAAAGTATTGGGGAGAGGAGAGATTCGACTTCTTGACCCATGAGTATGCGATGGAGGCAATGAGAACTCGTCATCCTAAATTGGTGTTCATCGGTTATGGAGACACAGATGAATGGGCACATGCTGGCAATTATCGACTTTATCTGGATGCTGCTCATAATACGGATGCCTTCTTAAAGGACTTGTGGAATCTTATCCAGAATGATCCTTTTTACAAGGACCAAACCACGGTGATAGTTACCTGTGACCATGGACGTGGGGATGCAGATATCAATGCTTGGCGTGACCATGGTCCTTACACGAAGAATTCTCATCAAACGTGGTTGATGGCTTTTGGAAAAGGCGTACCTGCCAAGGGGGTGTTGAAATCTGGCGAGTATTTCAACAATCAAATAGCTCCAACCATAGCCAATTTCTTGGGCATTAAATTTGCCCCTCAGAACAAAGGTGTAGGAAAACCTATTAAATTCTAAGTAATTTCGTATAGTTGAATTTCTCTCTATATAATACAAGATATATTACAAGAATTCATACAAAGTTTAGATTTCTCCGAGAATATTCTGCAGGTCGATGATGATGACCTGCAAGTATTCTCGGATTTTTTCTGCTTTCATCTCTTGGATATGCTCGGGTGAGAGAGTCTTGAGCTCCTCTATATGTTCCATTTTTAGCATGGTGGCGATGGGGAGGAGCTTGTGGGCTATCTTGCCTATCTTTTCGGTAGATAACACATCGGCTGATAAGGCTTCCTCCATGCCGCTAACATGACCATCCAACTCTTGCTTCACTGTTTGTAAAATGTTCTCGGCTTCTTCCTTGTCATCACCAGCGAAGGCTAGAATGTCTGCAAAGCGGCGATGGGAAGAGGGCTTGTTGGACATATCTTGATGTGCCAAGGTGTTCTCGGACAGACTCGCCATGGTGAATGGCTTGAAGAGACAGTCGTCGAAGCCTGCCTGCAACAGTTTCTCCTTGATGCTGGTGTCGTGTGCAGTCATGGCTATCACTTTCATGTGGGTGTGGTTGATATGCTTGATCATCTCCATGCCGCTCATCTCTGGCATTTCGATGTCCATCATCATGAGAGCGGGCTGCTCGTTGTGCAGGATGGTAAGAGCTTCGCTGATGTGGTTGCAAGCAAATACTTGGCAGTCGGGATTGGTGCGGTGCAGCATTTCCTGCAAGAGCCGAAGTTGCAGCTTGTCATCGTCAAGAATGAGAATCTTGTTGTTGCTCAGAGGCTTTTGAATGCTCTCCGTTGCTTTCTCGTCTTCGCATTTGCCCATCGGAATGGTGATGGTAAAGGTGCTACCCTTGCCTTTCTGCGATTGCAACAGGATGTTTCCCCCCAATAGCTTGGTCAATTCTTTGGTGATGGACAGGCCGAGCCCTGTTCCCTCTATGCCTTGGGCTCCCTCCAGGCGGGTGAATGCCTGGAAGATGCGTCGGCTCTCTTCTGGCGTCATTCCCTTGCCGGTGTCTTTTACGTCCAAGACAAGATTGAATGGTGTCTCTGTTTGAGTCGTGTTCTTGCGGATATGGGCATGGATGGTTACGCCTCCGACCTCAGTATACTTGATGGCATTGCTTACCAAGTTGTTGAGTATCTGGCGGATGCGGAAGGCATCGGCATGGTAGAACGCCTCGCAGCCTTGCGTCTCATATTCCAAGGTCAAGCCCTTCTGTTCGCTTTGTACCTTCATCTCTTCCACGCATTGTGCTACAAGTTTCTGAGGACAGAAACTCACGGAATGCTTTTCCATGAGCCCATTCTCCAATTGATGATAGTCGAGCAGTTCTGCTACCAATTGGGAGAGATGGGTGGCTGAATTTTGCATGCTTTGCAGATAGGAGCGTCCTCGTTCATTTTCAACATCGTCTTTCAACAGGTCGATGAAGCCTGAGATGGATGCAGCGGGGGCTTTGATGTCGTGGGTGATGGTAAGAAGAAGGCGTTCACGCTGCTGCATGATGCGCTGTATCTCCTCGTTGGCATGCTCCAGGTTCTCGCGGTAAATGCGTTCTTTTTGCGAGTCACGCCTAATATAACATAATAGAATGAGGGCGGCGGTGATAGCGATAACGGCAAGCAAGCTAATCTGCCACAATAGGTGCTGGCGAGCTCGTATGGCCTGATTGATAGACTGCTGCATCGAATCACGTTCGCGCTGATGGGCATCGTTCAATTGCTGGGCGGAGCGGAGTGCCATCTGTGCACTCACCATTTGGAGGTCGGACATCTCCTTTGATACGGCTTTGCGGTTGTTCTTGGATGCTGACTTTTCTTTCTTGTCTATCTGTTCCAGTATGTGTGCTACGTTCTCTGCCACGTTCACTGGGGCAACGGTGTCGATGATGGCTCGATTGCTGTCTTTCTTTACGCTGAGAGTTTCGGCATGTTCTTTTCTGAAGGCATCGGCGAGGCGACGGAAGAATCCTTTCTTGGTTTTCACCACTTCTACGGTGGTGTTTTTCGCCTCATGGGTCTGGGCAGTCTTCTGGTGAACCATGACGGAATCTTTACCACTGTTGAGATTATTCATCTTCTCATGTAGATAGTTGTTGGACTGCGCATGGTTGTTGAGGGCATCAGACAGTTGCTTCAGGTTGGTCTGCTCGTCTTTCAACAGATGGGTCATCAAACTGTCGGCGGCATCTCGCTTATGGATGTACTCGCGAGAGGCTTGGTTGATGGCGAGGATAGACTGGGTGTTACTATAGACTAGCCATGTCGCCATGATCAACACGATGGCAACAACACTATAGCCGATGGCTACTTTCAAAGGGATGCTAGTCTTTATCATTTTTATGAGTTTATTGTTTATTCAAGTGCAAAAGTACAAAAATATTTTGTAAAAATGAAAATGCTTGCCTACAACGTTGTTGCTGGCAAGCATTTTCTGAAAAGCGACGCGTAATTACTGTTGTTTTTGAAGGTGGATTTACTCAGCGGTAGCTGTTGGTGTAACAGGTGTATCGACTGGAGCCTGTTTTGTTGTGTCTGTTGGCTGAGCAGGTGTCTGCTGTGTTGTGTCAACTGGAGCCACTGTGTCAACTGGTTCTGCACTTGCTACGGCAACCATCTTGTTGCCAGCGAAAACGTTGCTTACTGATACCAAAGCTACTGCTGCGATAACTGAAAATACTAACTTCTTCATAATCTTAATGTTTTAAATTGTTTGTGAATATTAAATTTGTTCTGCAAATTATATCACAATCGGTGTGCCAAAAATGAAGATGTCTAGTTAACTTGTTGATATATAGTTTCATAAGTAAAATGTGGCATTCTCGCTCTATTGTGGAAGTTGGGGAATTATTGTGGAACAGTTGTGGAAAAAATCCCCATCAATACTTCCCCACTTGGGGAAATGTTGATGGGGATAGTCTTATTCCATACCATATTTTTTCATTTTGTTGTATAGGGTCTTGCGGTCTACGGCTAACAGTTGGGCAGCCTTGCTCTTATTGCCGTGTGTGGCATTGAGTGCGGCAGCGATGCGTTCTTGTTCCGACTGCTCGTCTCGCAAGGTTATCGGTGTAGGTGCATTGGCTGTTGGGGTCATGGTGCGTTCCAGCTCTGCTATACCTATATATTTACCCCTTGCCAGCAAGGTAGCTCTTTTCATCACGTTGTTGAGCTCTCTCAGATTGCCAGGCCAACTATATGAGGCGATTCTCTCCGATGCCTTGTCGTCTAGCCCGATGACATTTCTGCCCAATTCTTTGTTGGCTTGTTTGATGAATAAATCGGCAAAGAGGAAGAGGTCTGTACCTCTGTCTTTCAACTCTGGCATGTAGATGGTAAATTCGTTGATGCGATGGTATAAGTCTTCACGGAACTTGCCATCTGCTACACATTGAGCCAGGTTTTCGTTGGTGGCGCAGACTAGTCGGATGTCAATGTTGATTTCCTGTGTGCTTCCCAGTGGGCGAATCTTGCGTTCTTGCAGGGCTCGCAGAAGTTGTACCTGCACCTCGTAGTTGAGATTACCCATTTCGTCTAGGAACAAGGTTCCTCCATTGGCTATCTCGAATGCGCCCTTCTTGTCTTGTTCTGCCCCCGTGAACGCACCTTTCTTATAGCCAAAGAATTCGGATGCTGCCACATCTTTGGGTAGGGCACCACAATCTAGGGCGATAAAAGGCTTTTCCTTGCGAGGACTAAGGTCGTGGATGCGATGGGCTACATATTCCTTGCCCGTACCACTGGCACCTAAGATGAGTACAGACATGGGGGTAGGAGCGACAAGCCCCACGAGTTCATAGAGTTGCTTGGATGCCTCGCTCTTTCCTTCCAAATATTGTGGAATGTCTGTATTCGTGGGTTGTTGTGTTTCGTTTTTGTTTTTCTGCGAGTTCTTGCCTTGTTCCGTTTTGCCTTGTTCGGTCTTGCCGTTGCTTCTTGTTTGGTCGGCTTGGTTAGTCGAGGCATTCTGGATAGCTTCTTTTATTTTTTCCAGTAAGATTTCTGGGTGGAAAGGCTTTGCCACATAGTCGGTGGCTCCCGATTTCATCGCAAGTACTGCGTTCTGCACTTCTGCATAGCTTGTCATGACAATAAATGGGGTGTTGAGTTGATGAGCTTGTGTCCATTTCAGGAGTTCCAAACCGTCATGATCGGGAAGTCGTAGGTCGGAAAGAATCAAGTTGAAAGGCTCTTTCTCCTCTATACACCTAGTGGCAGCACCTACAGATGTTGCCTTCTCTACTTCGAAACCTTTTTTCTTGAGCCATGTTTGTATCATGGTTCCGAATGCCAAATCGTCTTCTACTATTAGAATTCTTGCCATTTCTTGTCTTTATTTTCTTGCAAAGTTACGCAAAAACATAAAATAAGTCTGCTTTCCTTAATGTTATTTAGCAATAATAACAACTAAAAACGCTCTTTAATCCACTTTTTTAGGTGGAATATTTGTTCTTTTCCGTTTCTTTGTCTCTTTATGTTTTTGAACGATTTTTGCGATTATTCTGCTAGTTTTTATCAAAATCCTCACGAAAAATTATCATTTTTAGGAGGAATGCGACACCTTAAAATTCTATTTCTAACGTTTCTAGTTATTGTTGTCGCTTTCTCTTTAAAAATATAAATGCTTGAATATTAGGTATGTAACCTTGATTTTGCTTAAAACTTTCAAATTGTTATCGTTTCTTTCGATATTACCTATCGGCTTCTTCAAAAGGAGTGTAACTCCCCGAAACGCTCATTGTTTGGAATGATGAATTTAATCAAATATTCCCCCTAAAATATCAGAATTTACTCCATTAGTACCATGGAAATGTTCTACCTTTGCAACCGTAAAACAAAAACTATTAAAATTTTAAGACTTATGAGACAGATGAAATCAAATGTAAATAAGGTAGCAAGTTACACAGAGAATGTAAAGGTTGCACTCAAGAATGGTTGCCAGTGGATTCAGCTTAGCATGAACCAAGGTACTGATAAGGAATTTGTGGATGTTGCAAGTTCTATCAAGAATCTTTGCGACAAATATCACGCATACCTTATTATAGAGGATCATGTACATCTTGTTAAAGAGGTAAAGGCAAATGGCGTACATCTTAATGAGAAGGCAAAGGTTGCTGCTGCTCGTAAGGAGCTTGGTGCTCGTTATCTCATTTGCGTTGATGCATCTGATCATGAGGAGGCACGTCGCCTTCAGGAAATGGGGGCAGACTGCACCAATGAGAACAAGTTGGGTTATAAGATGTTTGAGATGACCGTTGATGGTCGCTCTCATGTAGCTTATGCCTAAATGATAGAGTCATTCATGTTCATTTTTGATTAATATAGACTTTCATATTCATTTTTAAATAAAGGTAAAACTTTAGTTTTTAATTTAATAGGTATTTATATATATTTTCAGGTACATCTCATAAGCCTGATTTATGATATTTTTATGATTTAGAAAGCGCCAGTCGTGATGATTGGCGCTTTTCTTTTGTTATTTTCTCCCAAAAACTCTCCTTTTTCTAGATTTTATTGTATCTTTGCATAAGATAAGCTGCACTCGGCAATTTGGAAGCAAGTTTTCATTACGCTCGTTTGCATTATCTTTGCAGAGATTATCAATTTAAGATATAGAGATTATAAATAAGATTATAGTTGGAATTATGGCTGAATCACTCAAGGAAAAGACGGCTAAGGGACTCTTTTGGGGCGCAATGAACAACGGGGCGATGCAATTTATCGGTTTGCTCTTTGGCATTGTGCTCGGACGATTGTTGAGTCCTAGCGATTATGGCATGATAGCTATGATTACGGTCTTTTCTCTGATAGCCAATGCTTTGCAGAACTCAGGATTCATTACAGCCATCACTAATCTGAAGAAACCAACCGATAATGATTACAACTCTGTCTTTTGGTTTAATATTTCTGTAGGCTGCTTCCTCTATGTGGTCTTGTTCTTCTGTGCTCCGTTTATTGCCGACTATTATCATACACCAGCGTTGGTATCGCTCAGCAGATATGCTTTCCTTTCGGTAGTGCTTTCTAGCTTATGCACCGCTCAGTCGGCATACTTGTTCAAGAACATGATGGTGAAGCAGAAGGCGCAGGCTAGCCTCATCGCTACGCTCTCCTCTAGTTGCGTGGGTGTGGCGATGGCATTCCTTGGCATGGCGTATTGGGCTCTCGCTACCCAGACATTGGTGTTCAATCTCGTGAATACTTTGCTGTTTTGGTATTATTCCCCTTGGCGCCCTAACCTTCACGTTGATTTCGCTCCGGTGAAACGGATGTTCCGCTTCAGTTTCAAGCTGCTTGCCACTACGATAACCACTCATATTAACAACAATATCCTCAATATCTTGCTGGGGCATTATTTCACGGCTCATGATACGGGCAACTACAACCAGGCTTATCAATGGAATTTCAAGGCATATTATGTGATACAAGGCATGATAGACTCTGTTGCACAGCCTGTATTGGTAGATTTGCGCGAGCAACCTCAACGACAGTTGGAAGCCTTGCGCAAGTTGATACGTTTCACGGCATTCATCTCTTTTCCGTTGATGTTGGGCTTTGGAATGGTGGCCAAGGAATTTATCGTGATAACGATTACTGCTAAGTGGTTGGCTAGTGCTGAGTTGCTTCAGATATTGTCTATCAGCGGTGCTATCATTCCGATGTGCTCTTTGATGTCGAGTCTTATTGTGAGCAAGGGCAAGTCGGGTACCTTCTTCTGGGTAACCTTCTCACTGGGCGTGGTGCAGATAGTCACCATGATTCTTATCTGGCATTGGGGCATTCGCACGATGGTCATCGTGTGTGTGGTGCTCAACTGGATATGGCTGTTCGTGTGGCAGTTCTTCACCCATCGACTCATCGGCTATCGACTCTTGATGTTCTTGAAAGACATCTTGCCTTTCGCCTTGGCGGCTTTTGGCGTGATGGCTGTCACCTATATCGCCACCATGAGTATCCATCAGGTGGTCGTGTTGTTGCTCTGCCGCATAGCCATGGCGGTGGTGCTCTATTACCTGGTGATGAGAGTTGCCGGGGCAACGATATTAAAGGAGTGCATGGCATTTGTTAAGCATAAATTTGGAAAATAATGAATACAGACAAGACCGTTTCCATCATTTTGGCTACCTATAATGGAGCAACATTTATCAGGGAGCAGATAGACTCGCTCCTGGCGCAGACCTATCCTCTGAAAGAAATCATCATTCAGGATGATGGTTCCACAGACGATACCGTTTCTATCTGTGAGGATTATGCCCAGCGTTGTCCCATCATTCATTTCTCGGTGAATGAGCACAACCTTGGGTTCAACCAAAACTTTAAGTCGATGGCGATGAAAGCTACCGGAGATTTTGTGGCGTTTTGCGACCAAGACGATGTGTGGTTTCCTGAGAAAATAGAGAAGCAAGTGGAAGCCATTGGCGATCATGACCTCTGTTTTTCCACCCATCTGCGCGGCGCTGATATGGAAAACACCCATTTGGTGAATCCTCAATACTCATTGGAGGCATTGCTGTTCTGTGGCTTCGCCGGTCATACCATGTTGCTTCGCAGAGAGTTTATCCAGACCGAGGAGTATTGGTTGCCCAATATCATTTACGATTGGAGCCTTGCCATCTGTGCCCAGTTGCATGGAGGTATCGTGATGGTAGACGAACCGCTCAACTGGCATCGCACCACCTTGACCTCAGCTTGCCATGAGGAGATGAGGGAGGCAGGATTGGAGCCCAATGCCCGTCCTACCTACCAGCCTTATCTCTATGGTATCCGCAACTATCGCCACTTGCAAGAGCAACCTAACTGGAAAATGCTATATACCTATATATATAGGAACACACGGGAGAAGCGATTTGCCTTGGCTCATCAGATGGCTGGGCTCATGTTGCATCGCAACTTGATGGCTCTCTTCTGTCTGTGCCGCCTGTGCTTGAAACATGGCGACAAGATATATTATAGTAAAGATCAAAAGGGTATTATGGGAAAGATACGTACATTCTGCTATCCGCTCATCTTCTCATACAATAACTTGCAATATAATAGAAAATCATAAATATCAACCATTATGAACATAGCTTTATTGACAGCCGGAGGTGTAGGCAACCGCATGGGACAAGACATTCCCAAGCAGTTTATGACCATCGACAATGTGCCCGTCATCATTTATACGATGCAGGCATTCCAAAATCATCCCTTGATAGACAATATCTGTGTGGTTTGCCTCAAGGGATGGGATGTCGTGCTGCAGGCATACGCCAACCAGTTTAACATCACCAAGTTGAAGTGGATATTTGAGGGAGGCGACAGCAACCAGCATTCCATTCGCAATGGTTTGTGGGGATTGCGCGATGCCGGCTGCGATGACGACGACATCATCCTGGTGCATGACGGGGTGCGCCCCTTGGTGTCTGAGCGTATTATCACCGAGAATATCGAGAAGTGCAAGAAGTATGGCTATGCCATCACGGGCATGATATGCAAGGAAGCTATCATGCAGAAGGTGGACGATTGCGTGAAGAACATCGATATTCCGCGCGAGCGACTGGTGCGCACGCAAACTCCTCATACTTATCCGTTAGGTACATTACTCAAGGCGCATGAGAAAGCTGATGCCAAGGGCATTGACGGAACGGTGGCTTCTTGTACATTGATGGCGGAGCTAGGCGTTGAAGACCAGCATCTGGTGATGGGATCGGAGAAGAATGGCTTGAAACTCACCCAAACGGAGGATGTGGAGCTCTTCAAGGCTTTGAAGCATACCACTAAGGATGAGTGGTTGAAGTAATCAAACAAGAATGTATGGAAATGGAAGGTTCTTATATAAGTGATGTGCGCCAGGCTTTGGCTACATTCCAGTTACCTTGGCAACAACTTTCGGGTAGCAATATCCTGGTATTGGGTGCCACGGGATTGATAGGTGGTGCCTTGGTCGATTTGTTGATGCAGCATGATGGTGGTGATTATCACGTATATGCTGCTGGGCGGAATGAGGCGAGAGCCAACAAGCGTTTCGCCCATTACCAGGGTGATGAGCATTATCATTTCATCTGCTTCGATGTAACCAATCCTCTGGCTACGGATATTCGCTTCGATTATATCGTGGATGCGGCAGGTGGAGCTTGCCCACAGCTTTACCAGCAAGACCCAGTGGGCGTGATGAAATCAAACATTTTCGGCGTAGATAATTTGTTGCGCTTTGGTTTACAACATGGACTCAGGAAGATGGTGTATGTTTCTTCGGGCGAAGTGTATGGCGAGGGCGATGGCAGAGTCTTCACCGAGGACTATAGTGGCTATGTCAATCCCACCACAGTGA
Organism: bacterium UBA4637; assembly: GCA_002405875.1. The sequence goes on along the minus strand of DHMR01000025.1, from coordinate 7,342 downwards.
GAGCTTGCTATCCTTCAGCCAAGCGAGCTGCCGAGACTTTGTGTGTATGTTATGCCCATCAATATGGGGTGGATGTGTCGATAGCTCGTCCGTCTCATGTCTATGGACCTTATTTCACGGAGAGCGACAATCGAGTGTATGCTCAGTTCATTCGCAACGTGCTTCGTGGCGAAGATATCGTTCTGAAGAGCAAGGGCGAGGCCTTTCGTTCCTGGACGTATGTGGCGGATTGTGCGGTGGCGTTGCTCTTTATCTTGTTAAAAGGAGAGAATGGCGAAGCCTACAACATTGCCAATGAAGAGTCTAACGTTAGCATCCGTACTTTGGCGGAGAACGTAGCTCAATTGGCAGGAAAGCAGGTGGTGTTTGATATTCCACAAGATGCAAACCATGGCAATACCACACCTATCACCAAGGCTGTGTTTGCCACCCAAAAGCTGGAGCAGCTAGGGTGGAAACCTTTGACCTTGCTGAAAGAGGGCTTGTCGCATACCATTCAAAGCTTGCAATAAGAAACTTATTCTTTATTTAGCTCTGGCAGGATGAAAATAGAGTGGAACTCTCGCTTCTCGACAGGTGGTATCTGCATATAGTCGCCGTAGAGATCGGTAAGATAGGAGTCAGGGTTGCATGGCGCAGGAAACTCCTTGCCCTCAAACTTGATGGTACCCAATGGCTTGAGGGCTTTCTTGTCGAAGGAGATGCCACGCCCGTTCAGAATAGGCACGTCCGAACAGCGAGTCTTCTTGCCCATGAGATTCACCAGTTTCCACAATCCTCTGAAAGCATAATACTTGGCACTGAAATAGAAAAACTCAGCAAACGAGCGTAGCGAGTAGTCGTGCTTATGATGCAAGATTGAGTAACTCTTCGAGATGCCTTTGGTGAGCGTTTTTATCCATTTGCGAGAAATGTCGGGGTAATCTACGAACGGAAAAATATCCACGAAGATTCCCTTGACGTATGAATGGCCAAAATCATCTCCGTTCTCGATATAGAGTGAATTTACGTCACGTATCTTGGTGATGGGCTCCTTGGAACCTGGGTCGGTCTTGGGGGTTTGCAGGAATAGCCATTCTGGGAGCTCCTTTGGAGCGATTGCCTCGAAACGTTTTTCGTCTTCCAAGGTCATGCCGATGTCGATGTCGTCGTCCCAAGGGATGAATCCTCCATGACGCACTGCCCCCAGCAAGCTGCCGCCATCCAACCAATATTCTATCTGGTGGCGCTTACAAATCTTGTCTATTTCTTCCAAAATGGCCAACTGCTTGAGTTGGCAGGCTCTCAAATTGGTCTGAGAATAAGCCTTGATATTGCTGTTGAAGTCCATGTTAAACATTTAATAAGTCGTTTTCTAAGAAGTGGATGGCGATGAGATGTCCATTGTAGAACCAGAAATAGAGGGTCAGTGCAAAGGTTATCCATCGGGTGGCTAATGCCACTTTTGGCTTGGCACCCACTAGGGCGAAGCCAATGGCGAAAGGAATGATGAACATCCAGTGAGCTCCCATGATGTATACCTCGTTGAGTCCGAACCCAAGCACAAGGTGCAGGAACATGTCGAATGCTACACAACTAAAGCACATCCACATCCATCTGGAATGGCGACTATAGTAGATGCCGAGTGCAAACAGCAGCAATACGATAGCCTCCATGATATAACTGAGTGGCCAACTATATTTCACGAATGTAGGGCGAGACACGCTGTGGTCTTTCAGCAGGTACTGTTGATGCAGTTGGATGCCCTCGCCAAAGAGGTTTTCCACTATCGACTCCATGCGTGGGGTCTGTACGTCGGTCCATTTCAGGAAAGGCTTTTCCGAGATGGCCTTCCCTTTTCCCGCTTTCATCCAAGCATCGTGGATGGCGTTAGCCTTGGCGATGTCTGGGCGCTTGGGCATCAGTTTCTTTTCTATCTGCTTGCCCTTCTCTTCCTGTGGCTTGACAATACACTCGTTTTGATAATAGAAGTAGCCACCCATCACGAAGAGTGGCAGGATGAAGGCGATGCCGAAGAACTTGGGCGTGAATACCTTCTTGCCATTGTTGAAGAGCGACATGATGCCCGTCTTTACGCCGTTGCTCAGCGAAATGCCTGCTGTGCAGAGGAATAGCACGCTGGCTTGCCATGCTTTCAGTTGGATTCCCTTGCTCATGTTGATGCCCACGATATAGATGCTCACCAGCAGACAGAGCATGGAGAAGCAGAAATGATCAGGCACCAAAGTGGTGAGCATGATGGAGGCGAAGGAGAAGAAAAATGCCGTCAGGATGTGGGCGTCCAACTTGCCTAAGTGTATCAGCTCCCTACAGATGCGGAAGAAGAAGATGGCAGAGAAAGTGGCGCATACCACGAGCATCACCGCCATGATATAGGTGGCGCAGTTGCGACTCGTCATGTTCATCAGCCATTGGTTGAGCCAAGCCCCAGGGTAGAGGAGCACGCTGAAGAGGGGATGGCGCGACAACTCATAGTATATCTTCTCGTTAGACAAGAATATGTAGGAGTAGGCGTCGAATCCCGAAACCGTGAAATGCTTGTAGAAGATGCTCCAGAATCCGAGTTTGCCTGCCTTGAAGAAACTGGCAGGATAGGAGTGAATCAGCAGGGCGTTCAATACCGAGAATATCAGCATGTAGACGACCGCCATCACCCTTTCTTCTTTCTTGATTTTAAATATATTCTTCATTATATTGCTTTATTTGGGTGCAAAATTAATAAAATATTCTGTATATCTGAAGGGTGAACGATGGAAAATGCACAATTTGCTTTGGATTTAGGAAATCTTTTGCTATCTTTGTGCCAAAAAAATAGAAATATAAAATCATGACTCAAGAGAATAAGACCGTTTCGGTCGTGATGTGCACTTACAATGGCGGGAAGTATATCCGTGAACAGCTCGACTCCATTGTGGCGCAAACTTATCAACCTTGTGAAATCATCATCCAGGATGATGGTTCCACCGATGATACGATGGATATTGTGGCGGAGTATGCCCAGCGATACCCCATCATTCGCATTACGCAGAATGAACGGGGCAAGGGCATCAATAACAATTTCTTCAGTGCCATCGAGAAGGTCAGGGGCGAGTTTGTTGCCATCAGCGACCAGGACGACATCTGGAAACACGACAAGATTGAGGTGATGTTGGCTGCCATCGACAAGAAGATGATGTGTGTGGGACGCTCGGTGCCTTTCTATGACGAGGGCGACAAGCGTGTGCATGTGCATTACGACCAGCGCAAGCCCAACTGCAACATCGTGCGCATGATGTATGCCTCGATGCCGGGACATTGCACGCTCTTCCGCAAAGAGCTCTTGCAGCATCTCCCTTCCCACTTGGAAACACGCCCCATCTATACCCATACTTGGTATGATGTGATACTGGGCCAGACGGCGGCTGCGCTGGATAGTATCATCTTGCTCGACCGGGTGATAACGATGCAGCGTCGCCATGTGGATGCCGCCTCATACAAGGATGTCGACACCAAGCGTCTGCGTAGCATGGGCAATGGTGCCTATATCGTATGGTGGGGCATCAAGCATTATCGCCAGGTGAAACCTTTGATGGCCAAGCATTTCGCGGTGAGGGGTGGATTCATCGAGAGTATCCAGTCGGATGCACCTATCTATCGGGACGCCGTCAAGCTGATGAAGTGTGAGAGCCATACAGGACTGAGGGCGTTTCTGGGCTTGGAGCGTTGGTATGTCAAGTATCGCCATGTACTTTTCTATACTTACGAGAAAGACCCCGTGGCATTGGTTCGTGCCCTGTTGCATCCTTTCATGCAAGTATACAACTATCGTTATCTTTTAAACAAGAAATAAATGATGAAACATCCAGCCAAGATAGATGTCGCCGTATTGATGTTGTTCTTCAATAGGCCCGACCATTTCCAACAAGTGTTCGACGAGGTGAGGAAGGCTCGCCCTTCCAAGTTGTTCCTCTATCAAGATGGTCCTCGTGGAGAGCGTGACATGCCAGGCATCGAGGCTTGCCGCCAGATAGCCTCGGATGAGAACATCGACTGGGAGTGCGAGGTGCATCGTGCTTATCAAGAGAAAAACCAGGGGTGCGACCCTTCCGAGTATCTTTCACAGAAATGGGCATTCTCCATTGTGGACAAGTGCATCGTCTTGGAGGACGATGACGTGCCTTCGCAGTCGTTCTTCCCTTTCTGTAAGGAGATGCTCGATCGTTACGAACATGACGACCGCATCTGGATGGTGGCTGGTTTCAACGAGGATGAGATCTCTGCCGATTGCGATGACAGTTATTTCTTCACTTCCGTCTTCTCTATCTGGGGATGGGCTTCGTGGCGAAGGGTGATAGACAAGTGGGAGGGCGATTATGCCTTCTTGCAGGATGAGGCTGCCATGCACACCCTGCGTTCCCTGTTGCGTCAGCGCAATTATCGTCACGATTTCGAACGCATGTGCTGGGAGCATCAGCAGAGTGGCAAGGAATATTACGAGAGTATCTTCTGGGCTTCCATGTTGCTCAATTCCGGATTGGCCATTATGCCTGCTCGTAATCAGGTCAACAACCTAGGTCTTTCCGACGACTCCACTCATTTCTCTGGCAGTATGAAGACCACGCCGCGTGGCTATCGCCGCATCTTTACCATGGCTCGCCACGACTTGGAGTTCCCGCTCCGCCATCCTCGCTATGTGATAGAGAATGTGGATTATAAGGAGCGAGTCTATAAGAATCATGCCTGGGGGCACCCGATGATCAAGGTGGGGCGCTCGCTCGAAGAGTTGGCTCTCAATCTGAGATATGGAAACTTCGGTATCATCACCACGGCGATACGCCGCCGCATCAACAAGTGGTTGGGGAAAGACAAGCATATATAGAAATCAAAATTAAATAATATATAATATATGTACTAAGCTTTTTAAATTGCTTAATGCTCTAAGTTTATGGATAGGACAGAAGAAATAATCGTTAGACAATTAAAGGAAGGCCGGGAGAAAGCATACAAATTTCTGTATGATTATCATTATCCAGTACTCTGTCATATTGCCGAACAGTATGTTCATGATACTTTTTTGGCAGAGACTATCGTTAGTGATACCATTTTTCATTTATGGGAAATACGTACAACGCTTACGATTTCCACATCCATCCGAAGCTACTTGGCGCAGAGTGTGCGTAACCGTTGTCTTAATTATCTTCATGCACAGGTTCAGCAACGTGAATTGGTGTTGGAAAAAGGTAGTGTGACCGATTTGCCGATTATGAGATATATCCAAAGTGACGACTATCCTCTAGGACGGCTATTGACCGATGAATTGGAAAATGAAATAATGGATGCCATTGACCGACTGCCTGAAAAATGCCAGCAAGTATTTCGTTTAAGTCGATTTGAAGGTAAGAAAAACCAAGAGATAGCTGAAGTGTTGGGCATCTCGGTCAATACTGTAAAATTCCATATGAAGAATGCTTTGGCTTTGTTGCAAACCGACCTACATAAATATTTATTGGCAATTTTCTTCATTTTTATAAATAATTGACTACCCTAGGTTTTCTTTTTTTTGTCTCACTTATATAAATGTATAAAATGAAACAAGCAAATGACCATATAGATGATTTGATAATCCAGCTGCTTTGCGGAGAGATGGATGAAAGGTCACTCGCAGAATTGCGAGCGTGGATAAGTAGTTCTCCTGAAAACGAGAAATATTTCCAAGAAAAGCAGGAAATTTGGTTTTCGGCTGTTGATTCTGCTCATCTGGAGAAATATAATAAAGATGAAGCTTTCCAAATGTTTTTGCAAAATGTGGCTGAAGCGGAGTGTACTCAACAAAACGATCATCAATATCTTTGGAGAAAGTGGTTGAGTTATGCTGCAATATTGGGTATCGTGATTGCAATGACTTTCTTTGCTTACCAACAGGGAGCGAATCATGTGAAAGATTCATTTGCCGATATCGTGGTTGAGGCACCTAATGGCTCCCGTACCAAGGCTTTATTGCCTGATGGTACTGTGATCTGGCTTAATTCAGGCTCGCAACTTTCTTATTCTCAGGGGTATGGGCTTGGTGACAGAAAGGTGACTATCAAAGGTGAAGGTTATTTCGAAGTGAAGCATAATGAGACACTTCCTTTTAGTGTCAATTCTCAAGTAATGAGAGTCAATGTACTTGGTACTAAGTTCAACTTCCGAGATTATCCAAATGATGATGAGGCTGAAGTAATGCTAGAGCAGGGGTGTGTAAAACTAGACAACTTATTGCAAGTAAACAAGTCGCAGATGATGGTTCCTGGTCAAAAGATAGTATTGAACAAGAAAACAGGTAAAATGACGACCGAGACTTGCGATGTGAATACGATTAGTCAATGGGCTAATGGACTTATTATCTTCAATGATGCCACTTTGGATGAGATAGCCAAACGCATAGAGCGCAGTTACAATGTGAAGGTGCAGATTGCTAGCCAATCTATTGGTAAGTATCGTTTCAATGGTGATTTCGTAAGGCAGGAACAAAGTCTTCGAGAAGTATTGGATGCTTTAGCTGCGACGGGCAAATTGCATTATCGCTTACAAGGAAGAATGGTTACTATTTATTAGAAACCAACAATATATTATAATTAACAAACAAAGTCTTATGAATATGATAAAAATTAGAGCCAACCCTAATGCGTGATAGTTAGAATCGAATAAAGATAAAAAAAGCAGAAAGATAGCCTACATCTTCCTGCTCACAATATCCTTATTCTGTAAACGCCGCAAAACGTTACTAAAAGAGGATGGTGCAAAGTTACAGCATTATCCTCAGACAGACAACTAACAAAAAGTTTAATAACATTAATTATTATTTATTATGAACTTAAAGAAAGCTATCCTTTTGTCGTTAGCCTTTTCTACCAATCTGACGATGTTTGCACAGTCCGTCAATGTTAACATCCAAAACGTGTCAGTAAGGAAGGCTATGACTATACTCAAGCAGCAGAGTGGATACTCTTTTGTTTATGTGTCTTCTGATCTCAATCTTGCAAAGAAGGTGAGTGTGAAAGCTACCAATCTAGCATATGCAGTGGAACAAATCATTGCAGGGCAAAACGTGAACTATGAGATAAAAGGCAAGAACATTATCCTGTCGCAGAAGAAAAATACTTCCCAAGGAACAACTAGAACAGCATCTCCTGTTCTGGGACAGAAACGCCATGTGTCAGGATGCGTCTTCGATTCAAACGGAGAGCCTATCATTGGTGCTACAATCAAGGAAAAAGGACATTCCAATGGATGCGTGTCTGATTTAGATGGTAACTTCTCGTTTGATGTAGATCCTAATTCAGAGTTGGAAGTATCTTATATCCTAAAATCCGCAGAATAA
>DHMR01000114.1 GCA_002405875.1 bacterium UBA4637 | reverse complement strand
TGGGAGACCATCGAGGTTAAGTACCCTGTAGGTAGCAAGCACACTGCTAAGGTTCGCAACTTCACTAACTTCGGTATCTTCGTAGAGCTCGAGGAAGGTGTTGATGGTTTGATTCACATCTCTGACCTCTCTTGGACCAAGAAGGTTAAGCACCCATCTGAGTTCACAACAGTTGGCGCTGACATCGACGTAGTAGTTCTCGAAATCGACAAGGAGAACCGTCGTTTGAGCCTCGGTCACAAGCAGTTGGAGAAGAACCCATGGGATGAGTACGAGACAATCTACACTCCAGGTTCCATCCACAAGGGTACTATCACAGAGATGATGGACAAGGGTGCCGTTATCGCTCTCGAAGAGGGTGGTGAAGGTTTCGCTACTCCAAAGCACCTCGTTAAGGAAGACGGTACTCAGGCTAAGAAGGGCGAGACTCTCGACTTCAAGGTAATTGAGTTCGTAAAGGAGACCAAGCGTATCATCCTCTCTCACTCTCGTACATTCGAGGAGGGTAAGGACGATGTTAAGCCAGCAGCTCCACGCAAGCACAACAACGGTGGCCGCAAGAACGAGACTGCTACTATCAACAACGTAGCAGCTGGTACTTCACTCGGTGACATCGACGCACTTGCTAAGTTGAAGGCTCAGATGGAGGGCAAGGCTTAATCGCCACTTCCCCATCGCTAGTCTACACGAGCTACACATTATCAAGTAGAATCAATAGATTTCACTTCATAATACATTTTAGACCGATTCTCTTGCGAGAATCGGTCTTTTTTTGTTATAAACTTTTTGTTATAGACATTAATATTCTCATAGCCAAAACTGGGGATTTTTTACAAATAACACACTTTTTCGTACCCAAAAGGAACAAAAAGCGCATTTAACTCAAAAAATATTTGGAAGTTACAAGTTTTCGTCGTAACTTTGCACCCGTAAAAAGATTATATTTATTTATATATGAGACATTTAAAACTGATGGCAGCTGCCGTGATAGGTAGCACCACCCTCACCTCATGCTTCAAGGAAGAACCACTCAACGCCGAATGCGATATCGAGCAGGCGTATATACATGTGGATAATCCAACAAGTTTATTCTTCCAAGCTAGCGATACACTTATCAATGTTTTGCCTAAAGAGAACACGGTAAATTTCAAGGTTAGACTGGGAAGCGACTGTTCTGCCCTTTCTCCTTACTTCAAGCTGACAGAAGGTGCTACCATTTCACCAGAGAATGGTTCTACACACGATTTTTCCGACGGCAAAGAAGTCATCTACACGGTTACTTCACAAGACAAACAATGGTCACGTCCATACAAGGTAAGAGTTACCGAGGATGAGCGCACCATCGGAGACACCATTACATATAGCTTTGAACACTACAAATTCAACGAAGCCTCTGACTTCAGCGAAGCCAACCAATATTACGAATGGTATGAAATCAATTCCAAAGGACAGGAAGTAAAAGATTGGTGGGCAAGTGGCAACCAAGGATTTGCCATCAGTGTTCCTTCTGCGAGACCAGACGAGTATCCGACAGCCCCAACAGAGGGATACGACGGCAAGGGTGTCATGCTTACGACTCGTAGTACCGGCGAACTCGGTGCCATGGTTGGTAAACGAATCGCAGCAGGTAACATATTCATCGGATCTTTCGATGGTATGAATGCGCTGATGGATGCCATGAAGGCGACTCAATTCGGCAAGCCATTTGACCGCAAGCCTATCAAGTTTGAAGGCTATTACAAGTTTACTCCGGGCAAGGATTTCCAAGATGAAAACGGCAATATCGTACCGAACAAAGAAGACATCTGCAACATTTATGCTGTCATCTACAAGAACCATGATGAAAAGGGCAACCCTGTAGTCCTATACGGTGACAATGTCAAGACGAGCAAACAACTCGTTGGTATTGCAGAAGTCAGGGATATCCAAACCACAGACTCTTGGACCAAGTTTGAAACCATCTTCGACTATACAGAAGACATAGACATCCAACTTTTGGAGAATCGTGGCTATAGCATGGCTATTGTATGTTCTTCAAGCGAAGAAGGAGCAAGTTTCAAGGGAGCCGTGGGCAGCACCTTATGTATTGACGAATTGAAAATCATTTGTGCAAAAATAGAAGAATAATGAAAAAATATATCCTATCATTGGCTATGCTGACATGTGTATCAGCACAAGCTTGGAGCGAGGGATGGTTTCAAAACACCAATGTATATGCTCGCATGGGCTACAGCATCGGTGGCACCGCCCCACTCGACATGCCAGCGACAATCCGTAAGTTGAATAGTTATTCACCAAGAACCAACTTGATGTATGGCGTGGAACTTTACAAGCCTCTCCACAATCGCTGGGGATTGGCGACAGGTCTTTACATAGAGAATAAAGGTATGAAAACCGACGCCACTGTCAAGAACTATCACATGGAGATTACTCGTGGTGGCGAAACACTCGAAGGTTTATTTACGGGTAACGTTGGTACGACTGTCAAGCAATGGATGTGGACACTTCCTGTATTGGCGACCTACGAGCTTGGCTCCCACTTCCGACTGAAATTTGGACCATACGGTTCATTAATTACATCAAAGAGTTTTACAGGTTCAGCCTACGATGGTTATCTGCGCAAAGGCAATCCTACTGGCGACAAGGTCATGCTGGGACACGAAGATGGTCAACGTGGTACCTATGACTTTTCCAAAGACATGAGATCTTTACAATGGGGTATCAAAGTCGGCTGCGACTATCACTTTACCAAGCATTGGGGAGCTACCGCAGAAATCTCATGGGGTACAGCAGGCATCTTCAAGCGTGAATTCCACACGATTGAGCAAACCATGTATCCGATCTATGGAACAATCGGATTGGCATATAGATTGAGATAAAATATAATAGAGTTTAATATTTAAAAATTTAAAGAAAAGAATTATGAAAAGATTATTTACGCTTTTGTTTGCAGTTGTTATGACTGCAATGAGTGCTATGGCTACAGATTATACTGACAACTTGCAGGTTTCCGTTGATAATGGCAATCCAACAACAGTTAAGAATGTAAAGATATCAGTAACAAAGCAAGAGAATGGAAAATATAAGTTTGAACTAAAAGACTTTAAATTTTCAGTTTTGAACATAGGTGATGTCGTTCTAGAAGATGTTGAAGGCACTGAGACCAATGGAATTTTAACACTAAATGTCCCAAGAACCAATATTATGGTACAAAATCCTGGATTGACAGGCAAAATGATAAATAGTAAAGGTGGAATCGATTTCACTATGACTGCTAAAATCAGCGAGTCAGCAAATAAAATGTATGCAGACATGGCAATGAAAGCTATCAGCCAAAACATCAAAGCAATTTTTGGTGATGAGAAGAATATCACAACAGGTATTAAGACCGTACAAGTTGCAACAAAAGCCTCAACAACCATTTACACTTTGGATGGTCAGCAAGTAAGCGACATGACACCAGGTCAGGTTTACATCGTGAAGACAACCGACGGCAAGACCAAGAAGGTTATCAAGAAGTAATTCACTTTACTTTTCAACTAATAAAAATCATCCCCAACATAGGAACATACCTGTGCTGGGGATTTTTAGTAGAATTCAACCCAAAAGGAATTTTCGGCATATCTACAAAATTAACACCACAGCGAAAAAATTGAACAAAAGCTCTCCTACCTCAACTTTCCACGGGAGAGAAATCCAGCTTCTTCGGGAAGGAAAAATCAAAAGTACCCGTAGTTTGAATTTTTTCCTCGGGAGGAAAAAATAAAAGTGGGTCATGGCAAGTCCAAAAGCATCTGGCAGGATTCATTCCGATCTTTACGAATTTATTTGACAACCACTAAAAGAATTTCAATCTAAGCAGGATTCCATACACGTTTTCTCTATATAATCATACACATTTCCTATATAAATAAGGTGTGCGCACACAAATCCGCTACTTAACAATCTTACGAAAAGTTAAAAAGTTACTTTTTTCTACTTTTCTTGCATTTTTTCTTTCTTTTTGTTTGTTATTTCATAGAAAAAGTGTACCTTTGCAACCGTAAACAAGAAAACAACAATTTTAAACCCAATAAAAGATTAAGATTATGAAAGCATCAGAAGTAATCGCGAATCTTCAGAGAAGATTCCCTAATGAGCCTGAATACATCCAGGCAGTTAGTCAGGTACTCGGCACTATCGAGGAAGAGTACAACAAGCACCCTGAGTTTGAGAAGGCAAACCTCATCGAGCGTCTTTGCATCCCAGACCGTGTCATCGAGTTCCGTGTTTCATGGGTAGACGACAAGGGTAATGTTCAGACTAACATGGGTTACCGTATCCAGCACAACAATGTGATTGGCCCATACAAGGGAGGTCTTCGTTTCCACAAGTCAGTGAACTTGGGTATCTTGAAGTTCTTGGCTTTCGAGCAGACATTCAAGAACTCTTTGACAACTCTCCCTATGGGTGGTGCCAAGGGTGGTTCCGACTTCTCTCCTCGTGGTAAGAGCAATGCTGAGGTAATGCGTTTCTGCCAGGCTTTCATGACAGAGCTTTACCGCCACATCGGTCCAGACGAGGATGTTCCTGCTGGTGACATCGGCGTAGGTGGTCGTGAGGTAGGTTACCTCTTCGGTATGTACAAGAAGTTGACTCACCAGTTCCAGGGTATCTTGACAGGTAAGGGTCAGGAGTTCGGTGGTTCTCTCATCCGTCCTGAGGCTACAGGTTATGGTAACGTTTA
>DHMR01000031.1 GCA_002405875.1 bacterium UBA4637 | reverse complement strand
TCGAGCGAGAAGATTTCCTGCTCAGTACCTGGGTTCCAACCGAGGAGCGCCAAGAAATTGACTACAGCCTCTGGGAAGTAACCACTCTCACGATAGCCCGAGCTTACCTCGCCGGTCTTAGGGTCGTGCCACTCCAATGGGAACACTGGGAAACCGAGACGGTCGCCATCACGCTTGGAGAGCTTGCCCTTGCCCTCTGGCTTGAGCAATAAAGGAAGGTGAGCAAAGCGAGGCATGGTGTCCTCCCAACCGAATGCCTGATAGAGAAGTACGTGCAATGGAGCACTTGGCAACCACTCCTCACCACGAATCACGTGGGAGATTTCCATCAAGTGGTCGTCCACGATGTTTGCCAAGTGATAGGTAGGAAGCTCGTCGGCGCTCTTGTAGAGCACCTTGTCGTCCAAGATGTCGCTCATCACCTTCACGTCGCCACGAATCATATCGTTGACGTGGATTTCCTGTCCTGGCTCAATCTTGAAGCGCACGGTATACTGCTTGCCGTCGGCGATGAGCTGGTCAACCTCCTCCTTGGAGAGAGTGAGCGAGTTGCGCATCTGCATGCGAGTATGTGCATCATACTGGAAGTTCTGGATTTCGGCACGCTTTGCCTCCAACTCCTCAGGAGTATCGAAAGCGATGTAAGCCTTGCCATTGTCGAGGAGCTGCTGTACATATTTCTTATAGATATCACGACGTTCGCTCTGACGATAAGGACCGTGCTCACCGCCGAAGCTCACACCCTCGTCAAACTTGATGCCAAGCCACTTGAAAGATTCCAAGATGTACTCCTCGGCACCAGGAACAAAACGATGAGAATCTGTATCCTCGATACGGAACACGAGCTCGCCACCATGCTGGCGAGCAAACAAATAATTATAAAGGGCGGTACGTACACCACCAATGTGCAACGCACCCGTTGGACTTGGGGCGAAACGCACTCTTACTTTTCTGTCTGCCATGTCTTAAAATATAGCTATTTTTAAAATTTTCTGCAAATTTACATCTTTTTTTGCGATTATAATAGTTTTTTTTCGTATTTTCGCACAGGAAAACTAAATAAGTAAGAAAAAAACGGAAAAATGAGCATATTCAACAACCCAGAAGACAACTATTGGCGTAATTTTGCCACAAAGACGGTTTTGGTTTTCATCACTGTCGCAATCATCGTTTGGTTTCTTCCTCGCAACGAGGGAAGACAGTTCCGATACGATGTAGGCAAGCCATGGATGTATGGTTCGGTCATCGCCAAGTTCGACTTTCCTATCTACAAGACCGACGAGGCTATCAAGCATGAGCAAGACTCGCTGATGAAGCAGTTCCAACCCTACTACACTGTCAATGCCAGCATCGGCGACGAGCAGGTAAGCCGTTTCCTTCAAGACTATAGCCAAGGAATACCTGGGCTTCCTAAAGAATACGTTGGACTCATTGCTCATCAGCTACAAAAGCTCTACCAAACTGGCATCATAAACACCACTGAATACAATCGCATCTACAAAGACTCCACAAGCATGATACGAGTCATCAGTGGAAAAAATGCCAAGAGTGTACCTATCGGTACATTCTATTCCACTATTGCCGCTTATGAGCGAATTTTCTTTGACGAAAAGATTGCCGCCCAACGTCAAGTTCTATCTCGCTGCAACCTCAACGACTACATTGAAGCCAACCTTATATATGATAAGGAAAGAAGCGAGACCGAAAAGGCTGACCTCTTGAGCAGCATTCCACTGGCCAGTGGAATGGTGATGAGTGGACAAAAGATCATCGACCGTGGAGATGTAATCAATGACTACACCTACAGAGTGCTCAACTCTTTCGATAAAGAAATGAAGCGACGCAGTTCCACCGAAGATGAAATTACCACTACTATCATCGGTCAAGTACTCTTTGTATTCATTCTGGTGATGATGTTTACCAGCTACCTATCACTCTTCCGCAAGGACTATTTCGACAAGCCTCGCAGCATCACTATGCTCTATGCGATGATTACGCTGTTTCCAATCTTTGTATCGTTGATGATGAAGCACAATTTCTTTAGCGTCTATATCATCCCGTTCGCAATGGCACCTATCTTCGTGAGAGTGTTTATGGACTCACGCACCGCATTCATCACTCATGTCACGATGGTGCTCATCTGTGCTGCTGCCGTAAAATATCAATATGAATTCATCATTGTACAGCTAGCATCAGGACTGGTTGCCATTTATAGCTTGCGTGAGTTGAGCAAACGATCACAAATATTTATCACCGCCCTACTTGTTACCATAGCAAGCGGTGTTGTATATCTAGCCCTTCAGTTGATGCAAGACAACCAAGTGTTCAACATTGACCCGAGCATGTACACCTACTTCACTGCAAATGGAATATTCCTTCTCCTATCATATCCATTGATGTACATCATCGAAAAGATGTTTGGATTCACCAGCAATGTAACACTATTTGAACTATCCAACACCAACAAGGGATTGTTGCGTAATTTAAGCGAGATTGCCCCTGGTACGTTCCAGCATTCCATTACTGTAGGAAACTTGGCTGCAGAGATAGCCAACCGCATCGGAGCAAACAGCCTCTTGGTGCGTACAGGAGCCCTTTACCACGACATTGGCAAGATGACCAATCCTGTGTTTTTCACAGAGAATCAAGCCGGAGTGAATCCTCACGACCAATTGAGCGACCTGGAAAGTGCCCAGATTATCATCAGCCATGTTTCCGAAGGTCTAAAACTTGCAGAGAAAGTAAGTTTACCAGGCATCATCAAGGATTTTATCACAACCCATCATGGTACAGGTATCACCAAATACTTTTATGTGAACTATTGTAACGCACACCCTACGGAGATTGTAGACAAATCGCAGTTCCAGTATCCTGGGCCAAACCCATTCACACGAGAGCAAGCAATCCTGATGATGGCGGATACAGTAGAAGCTGCATCTCGTTCGCTCAAAGAATATACCGAAGAAAGTATCAGCACCTTAGTGAACAAACTTATCGACGGTCAAGTGGCAGAAGGTTTCTTCAAGGAATGTCCTATCACTTTCCGAGACATCGCCCTCGCCAAGCAAGTGCTCATTGAGCGCTTGAAGGCCATCTATCATACAAGAATTTCTTATCCACATCTCAATGTGGAAAAAGCATAAAATATAGTCCAATTTGCTGCACATTTTCAGTAATATGTGCAACGAATTGGACTTTTTTGGTTAATATATTTTAAATGAGGCAGCATATACATAGAGAAATAGAACATTATAATTACCTTTGCGGACGTTTTTATTTAAAATTATTAAAATGAAGAATCAGAAACTCGTTAGTTTCGCCATTGCGATGGCATGCGCAACTCCATCTTTCGCAGGTGGTTTGCTCACTAACACAAATCAGAACGTAGCATTCAACAGAATGATGAGCCGTGAGGCTTCTATTGGTATCGACGGTGTATATTACAACCCTGCCGGCGTTGTATTCATGGGCGAAGGTCACCACTTGTCGCTCAACTGGCAGTTGGCTTATCAAACTCGAAGCATCGAGAACGGGTATGCTTTGTTTACCAACAACGTAAACAATTCTACCACTCCACGTTATATCAAGGGTAAGGCTTTCGCGCCTGTCATCCCTTCTCTCCAATATGCTTACAACAAAGGCAAGTGGTCGTTCCAGGCTAACTTCGCCCTCACCGGTGGTGGTGGCAAGTGTACCTTCGACGATGGTCTTGGTTCGTTCGAAAAGATTGTTGCCGAGACTGCGATTGCCGCTTGCGGATTGGCGAGGACTGTGGATGGAACGCTCGGCAATGCCATCGGTCAACCAAACTTGGAAATGTTTAGCTCCGAAAAGGCATTTGGCAAGGATGGCAAGTATAGCTACGATAGCTATATGCACGGTCGTCAGTACTACTATGGCTTGTCTATCGGTGCCGCTTACAAGGTGAGCAACAATTTCAGCGCCTTCGCTGGAATCAGAACCGTATATGCATCTTGCAACTATTATGGATATGTAGAGAACATCAAGGTGGGCAGCATGCCACTCTACCAGGTACTCGACCCAACCAAGCCAGAAGCTGGCAACATCGAACTGAGTTGCGACCAGCAGGGACTCGGTTTCACCCCTATCATTGGTGTGGACTTCAAGACTGGTCGTTGGAATTTCTCTGCAAAGTATGAGTTCAAGACCCGTATGCGCCTGAAGAACAAGTCAGTAAACCTTGCACCTAGTATCGGCGGTCTTGCGGACAACCTCTCCAAGTCAATGATTAGCACTTTAACTGGTCAGTTCACACAGGCAGGTTTGTCACAGGAACAAGCACAGGTCAAGGCTGGCGAAATTACCCAGGGGGTATTGAGCAACCAAACCGTTGTTGCCACGATGCAAGGCTTGAAGACCCAGTTTGACACCAAGCTAGAAGAAGCCATCGGAGAATACGAGGATGGCAAGAAGATTGCAGGCGACATCCCTGCTTACTTGACACTCGGTGCTGGCTTTCGCCCTGTGGATGCCGTTCGCATCAACGTAGGTTTCCACTGGTTTGATGATTTGAATGCCACTTCTTACAAAAAACGCAACAAGAAACTCGACCATGGTACCTTGGAATATAATGCCGGTGTAGAGGTAGACGTCAACAAGAAGATTACCCTCAGTACTGGTTGGCAGAGCACCAACTATGGCTTGCCAAAGGAAGAGAAGGACACAGAGGACAGCAAGCGATACATGGACGACAAATCGTTCGTGACAAGTTCCAACTCAGTGGCTGTAGGTGGTGTATATCACCTCAATAAGAAGATGGATCTCAACGTGGCTTACTTCCACACCTTCTATTCTCACAAGAAGACGGAACAGAACGTAAGCCTCGGCACAAACGACATCGTATATAGCTCAGACTATACACGTAACAACAATGTGTTTGCCGTAGGTCTCGACATCAACTTCTAAAAAAGACATGACTACAAATAACCCAAAAGGCTATCCCAATCTTCACGAAAGGGGATAGCCTTTTATTCTATAATGGATCTACATCATAGTAAATCTGTAAAGCTCCAAATCTCGGGTCTTTCACCATCTGTTGTTGGGCAAACTTAAGATACTCTCGTACTCGCCTTTGGTCGATGCCATTCTCCAACTTGATGACTATCTTGCGGATGTTCATCGTCTTCACCCTTGCCACGGCAGGTTTGTCAGGACCTAGCACACGCTCGCCAAACCACCCACGGAGCGTTCTGCTAAGTTCTAAGCTCGCCTGTTGACATATTTTGTCGTACTTATGCTTCAGATATACTGTTATGAGATGAAAGAAAGGTGGATAATGGAAAGTCCTCCGCTCTTCCAACAGTTCTTTATAAAGAGATTCATAGTCGTTGTTCACCACTTGTCCGATGATAGGCAAAGTGGGATTTTTTGTCTGAAGGAAAACGAGTCCTCTTTTTCCTTTTCTTCCCGCTCGTCCACTCACCTGCGACATCATCATAAAGGCATGCTCGTATGCCCGAAAGTCTGGATAGTTGAGCATAGAATCGGCATTCAAGATACCCACCACTCGCACCTTATCGAAATCCAGCCCTTTGCTTATCATCTGTGTTCCTATCAGGAGATTGGTCTTGCCAGTAGAAAAATCAGAAATCAATCGTTCATAGGCATTACGAGTGCGCGTAGTATCAAGATCCATTCGGGAGATGCGAGCCTCAGGGAATATCTCAGCAATCTGATCTTCAATCTTCTCCGTACCATAGCCACGCCCCATCAATTCTGTACTACCACAGTTTGGGCATTCAGTAGGTACAGGATAAGTATAGCCACAATAATGGCATGTAAGCAAGTTGATACTCTTATGCAACGTGAGCGAAACGTCACAATTCTTGCATTTCGGCACCCATCCGCAGACCTTGCACTCTATCATTGGGGCAAATCCTCGTCGATTTTGGAAAAGAATAACTTGTTCTCCATTCTTCAAAGCCTCTCTTACTGCGGCCAGCAACTGTGGAGAAAAAGGTCCTGTCATCATTTTGCGATGACGTAAATCCTTCACATCCACCACTTGTATCTCTGGCAACTGAATATCTTTGAATCTTGTCTTCAGCTCTACCAGCCCATATTTACCTTGCCTTGCATTATAATAGCTCTCCATGCAAGGCGTAGCAGTTCCAAGCAAGGTCTTAGCTCCATACATATTTGCTAGCACAATGGCAGCACTACGAGCATGATAGCGTGGAGCTGGGTCTTGTTGCTTAAATGACGTTTCATGTTCTTCGTCGATAATGACAAGACCTAGTTTTTGAAAAGGCAAGAACACAGCACTTCTTGCTCCCAAGATTACATCATAAGGATGAGACGAAAGTTGCTTTTGCCATATCTCCACACGTTCGGCATCACTATATTTGGAGTGGTAGATGCCCAGTCGGTCACCAAACACTTTATGGAGGCGTTCCATGATTTGCACTGTGAGGGCTATTTCGGGCAAGAGATAAAGCACCTGTTTATGTTCCTCGATAGCCTTTCGTATGAGATGGATGTAAATTTCGGTTTTTCCACTCGAAGTCACACCATGAAGAAGCACAACGTTTTTCTTCATCATCTGCATCAATATCTGGTTATAGGCATCTTCCTGAGGAACGGAGAGCGGCTTTATCATCTCAAAGTGTGCTTCTCCATCAGTATTGAGCCTCCCCACCTCCAATTCATAAGTGAAGAGAATACCGCGGTCTATCAAAGCCTTGACCACAGCTGCCGTGGTGTGACTCTCGTTCATGAGCTCTTCCTTGGTCACTCGCCTGATTCCCTCACGTGGTGTGTCTCCTTCCAAACTATCCCAATGGGAGAGAGAGAGGAAGGTAGAGAGTGCTTTCGATTGCTTCAGAGCCCTTTGCACCATCGTGAGTGCCACATGCAAGGCTTGTTCGTTACGATAGTTGTTGGACAACTCCACATAGAGTTCCATCTTGGGTTTAAATTTCTCGGTAGATTTCATGCCAGCTGGCATTGCCGCATTATAGACATCGCCAAGCGACGACATGTAATAGCTGCTAATCCACTGCCATAGCTTATATTGTTGCGGCAAGAGAGAAGGTTGCTCATCAAGCACCGCCTCTATAGCTTTGCACTCGAAGGAAGGTTTCTCGTCATGCGTTCTTACTATCATTGCGATATACTTTTTACTCTTACCAAGGGGCACCAAGACACGTTTACCTGGCACGACTATTTCTTCCATCCCATCAGGGACAGAATAAGTAAAAGTTCCGTCGAGCGGAAGAGGCAATATCACATCTACATACGTCATCTTAGTTGCAAAGGTAACAATAAAAAAGCAGACAACCAACAAAGGATGCCTGCTTTTATATATTTTAATATGTTAGATGGAGAATTAGAACCAGTAACCCAAAGCTATCTGCCAAGAGTTATTCTTGCTCTTTCCCAAATATTGACCAGTCTCGGAATGATAAATTTCCGCCGACTTGCTTAATGCGAAATTATAATTAGCAGAAATCTGCAAATGACTCAACAAAGTAACGCCCACACCCACATTTGCAGAAACACCAGATTTTTTCAAAGAATACTTTCCTAAATTGGAACCATTATTATCTTCTTTCCAGTAGAAGTTCTTATCACCTACATTATAATTCCACTGTGGACCCGCAAAGACAAAGACATTAGCCAAACTGCTCAAGCCAAATCCATAACGCACATTCACTGGAACGACAATGGATTTCTGCTTAACACTATTATTGAATGTTACGTTATCATCTACAGCTTTTACCTTAGTCTCTCTCTGATCGTACAAAGCTGCAGCATCAAAGCTCAAGCCTACGATAGGTACAGTCACCTTCACCATTGGACCAATGAAGAAACCCGTCTTATTAGAAGCATCAAAGACATCGCTACTCAACGACATGTTGGTCACGTCCAAGCCGCCCTTCAAACCAAACTTAATCTGGGCATTGGCACTTGTAGCAAACATCATTGCCGCTACGATAAATACAAATGAAATAATCTTTTTCATATACAATTACAATATTATTTTATAAATAGTTAAACAATAGTTTAATGGCGTTCCCGTCTCACGGTAACTCTGGCCGAGGAGCCTGATGAAGAACTACCCCTTTGTGCTCTACGATTCTTTACTTGCGTCGTTTTCTCGGTTCGGATAGCAGCAGTCAAGCTACGACGATTTCTTCTTCCAACTATTTTTTTCTCAGCAACGCCAGCCTTCGCTATGCTGTCAAGAGAATCTTTACGAGCCTGATTTCCCCAAAGTTGTTTTTCGAAGTCTACAAGTTCCGACTCTATGCGCTTTTGTTCCTTAGCCATAGCAGAATCAGTAACACAATACTGCGACAAAGTTTTACCTTGCATATTATCAGTCTTGTAGATTTTGCCATGATACTGATTTGTGGCAAAATAGTCATTGGCGCTCATCACGGCAGCATTGTTCAGATTGCTTGTCCTTACTATATGCTTAGAGAGATAAGGAGCCAAATCATCATAACGCACCCAGAAAAGCGGATATTTTGTTCCACCATCACCAAAGTCATCGTCGCGAGTCATAATAGGACAAAGCGCAAGGACCTTCGTATGGAAGGTTGCTGTACGCTGGTCGAAATAGGATGTCTCCTTGATATAATAAGCTTTCACCTCACTGGAAGGAATATCACTATTATCTAGTTTGATCTTACCGTTATCTTGCTTCTCATAGTAGATATGATAGTTGTCCAGGAAAGACTTAGGTGCCACTCGGTCAGCAGCCGCAAAACTTTCGTTTCCATCCATACGATATTGATATACAGCAAGTTTTCCAGTCATCATCAATCTAAAAATACGAGTAAAAAGATTCAGTTGTCCATTAATCGGCTCTACTGGATAATACAACCCAGCATTGGCGGCATCATTTAGATCGAGTTCACGATAAATGTCCCTTCTCCACACTACATCCTCATCCATCGGTTGAGATGTAGGGAAAAAGAGTTGGGCACGCAAGGTCACATTGTCAGCATTAGATTTTTGAGTTTGTTGCTGCATTTGCTTTCTACGAGCCTCTGGCTGAGCCGTAACACCTAATGTCAGTCCCAAAAACATGCATAAAATAAATATCTGTCTCATTATCTAAAACTTTGAGATTATATTATTAATATTCTACCTACTCCCTATTTCACAATCACCTCCATAGCTGTTGGCAAGTTGCGAATGATGCCGTCAGGTCCTACTGCCCTAATATGCGATATATAGAACCTTCGATTACGAGGCAACTTCCTGAATTCCTCACGCTGTCGCTCTGAGAAACTAGAACCCGCAGAAGCCAACGGGATGGCATTGCCCATGTTGTCAAAGAAGACTGTTTCAAAACCTAACACTTTAAAAGGTATGTCCAACAATCCATCGTCAATGGCTGCATGTATACCTGCCGCCCCCATCAAAGAGCCCTTAGGCAAGCCTCCTCCACGGAAACGCTCCGTACCCATTGCAATGTAAGCTGTAGGATCAGGCAGTTTTCTTACGTGAAATACAAATGGTGGTATATTCCTCACTTTGCCCTTGTCACGAGCAGTCACCTGTATAGTTACATCCTTCCCTACAGCGGAAGGTGTTGCTATAAAATGTCCATTGCCTTTGGATAAGAATGAACCACCTGTCATGGTTGCGGAAACGGCATTGGCCGGAACGCCAGGAACACTAATGCTTATCGGGTTTGGATAACCCGCATAAAGCACATTCATCATGTCTGCTGCCACAGTGGCTGAATTAGGAACTGGGAGCACTGTATATTTCTGCGAGAAATTACGGCGCATGATTTCTCCATTCTTATCTTTGAATAAAATATAACCACCAAACTGATGCTCGCCAACACCACTTGCCACAAAGCTGTACCTTCCATTTTCCGAGCGAAGTTTACTTCCCCCAACATAGATTTCTGGTCGTTGAGTGCTATCTACTGTTGCCATCACAACTTGAGAATTGAAACGCTCACCTGCATAAAGAGTAGTTTTCTCAGGAATGACATAGGCACCCAGTTCATTCACATCCAATTTCAACAACCCTCCATCTTTATCTTTCGAGCTTGCATTCTTCGTTGAGCCATCGTCAGATAAACTACGTTTCAACTTTTCCACCACAGATTTCCCCTTGACACCCAAATCCTCATCAGAAGGAGTATTGAGTGCCAACATTGCCATCAAGACGACATACATCAAATTTATCATCTTTTGGCGTGGTGAAATTGGTCTTTTCTTGATAGCCATTATATCTCGGTTTTAACGTTTGGAGAAGCTGTGCGCATGTTCACGGTCATTGCCTCTATCATACGTGTATAAATTTTATTCAATTGCTCTATCTGCTGAGCCATTATCCTGGTCTGTTCATTCACCTGATCAACAGTGCCCATTTGTTGGCTAGCGCTTTTCAGCTGCAATTCGTATACCTTACTGATACCTGCCAATGTACGGTTCAAGTTTTCCATCTCCTTCACAAACTTGTCTTGCACTTGTCCCATTTCTGGATTTACAGCCGGAATTTCTGGAGTTGTAACAGAAGGTGCTTTTACAGCTTGCTTCACAAGTGGAGCGTCACTCATTGTAACTTCTTCTCCTTCCAGGTAAGCCTCCGTGACATGAGTTGGCAAATCTCTTCCATCCGCAGTTTTATCAAAGGGGCGATCAAAAGCAGAAAGGAAGAAAACTAAGATTTCTGTACCCAGGCCTAAAAAGAGCATCAAATTGGCACCAGGCAAGTGGGTCAACTTGAAGAGAGTACCAGCGATAACGATACTGGCGCCCCAACTATAGGCATAGTTGAGAAACGTTTGTCCTGGGACACTGTCCATCCACTTTTGCAAACGATAAATGATATTAATTTTGCTATATTGAGCCATCTTGCTTATCTCCTATTCTTAAAAGGTTTCTGCTTTGCGCTAGACGTGGTAGCCAAACTACGCACACAGCGAAATCCGATATATGAGCGAGGTTGATTCTGATATTCCCAAGCTCTCCAAGCCGAGCGCACCATTGATTCTGGGTCTTTCCATGAGCCGCCCCTCACACTTTTTCTTTTGAGCCGGTATGGGTCTTCTTTAGCTGCATTGTATTGAAGAGTCGGGTTGAGGTCACTCATTGCATCTACACCAGCTTCCGTATAGACCGTACTTGTCCATTCTGCAACATTTCCAGCCATGTCATACAGTCCATTTGAGTTAGGTGAATAAATACCGACTTTACTTGTAATCAAGTTGCCATCCTTGGTATAATTACCTCGTTCTGGCTTAAAATTGGCATAATAGCATCCTACTCCATTTTTCACATCCTTATTATCCCAAGGGAATTCATTCTGATTTTTACCACGTGCAGCAAACTCCCATTCGGCTTCAGTTGGCAAACGATAACGTTGCACAAACCTAGCCTCGGGGCCTAATCCTTTCAACAAATATTCTGTGCGCCAAGCACAGAAAGCATTGGCCTGCTCCCATGTTACACCTACCACAGGATAGTCGTTGTAAGCAGGATTGCTGAAATAACTCCTCAGATAGGTTTCATTGTCTGCATTTCTGAAATCATTTACCCAGCATGTCGTGTCTGGATAGATGTTAACGATATAGGTATTCAAGAAGTCCCAAGGACCGCTCAATGGGCGGTTTATCGTTTGCTGTACGACTTTCCCGTCATCATCAATATAGGCAGTATCCTTGGAAATCATTACCACTTGATTAGGGTCTACCTTGAAATCGGTATTGAGATTACGCTCTTCGGGATTCAGCCTATTGCGACGAAGCGCAGCAGCAGCATAATCATAGATTTCATACTTATAATTGAGTTGCCGCCAATCGATGAGTTTCTCACCTGTTACTGGATTCGTTTGGTAGAGGCTCTCATAAGCCCTCTGCTCATCTTCATTAGGCTTCTTTGGCAAAGGCTTTTTCCAGTTCACATGAGGAGTTACAGGATCACCATTTTTATCTTCGGTTATCATATAAGTTTCATCACCTCCGAAGGCTGGGTCTGCCAATCGGGTACGAAGGATAGAGTCCCTGACATAAGCGACAAATTGCTTATATTCCGAGTTGGTAATCTCAGTCTCATCCATCCAAAAGCCATCTACGGAAACATCCTTACGAGGCATATTCATCCCCCACAACGAATCTTGCGTTTCCAAGCCCATTTTCAAGAATCCACGATTTATCTTGACCATTCCATAAGGGGCTGGTTCAACAAAGCCTTTGCCCGCAACACCTACTACTTCTCCACCTCTGCCTGCAACAGAAGCTTGTTTGGCACCAAAGCATCCGCTCAAAGAGAGCGACAAGGCAAATGCACACAGAAGTAATAATCCTTTTTTCATATTCATAGGTTTATATACAATGTATTCTTTACAATATTCTAACACTCTGATGACGGCTCTTTCCTTTTTTAGAAAAATTCAAGCCAGTCTGGTAACCCACAAAAAGCTCATGACTACCATTTCCTGAACTCAACTTGGAAGTATACACTTCGTAACTATATCCGATGGCCAAGCCCTGGAAGCTACCTCCAAGCAAAAACGTAAAAGAGTGGTCGGGACTATAGCTCACTCCTCCGTACAACATCCTGCGATTGTATTGATAAACGAGACGCCCCGTCAAGTCACCTCTCCAAGTGGAGCCATCACACTTTACAAGCACTGATGGCTTTATTGTAAAGAACGGATTTCTAAGCCGAATATTGTATCCACCTGTAAAATAATAAACTGCATCGATTTTAAGTTCATTGTTTTCACCCAATTCTATCGTAGGTGCGTTAAGATGTTGAGCAGATAGGCCAACATACCAATCATGGCTTAGATAATAGACGCCTATTCCCAAATCTAGTGCCGAGCCATTTACATCGGATGTAGGCAAAGCTGGATCACCGGATTCCCCGGCATCGACCTTGCTACCATCAAAGTTCTCGCTGATGAACCCACCTTGAGCTCCTAAGCTAAAGACACCTTTCAATAGAGAAAACTTATAAGCATATTGGAGAGACAGACGCTGATGAGTAAACAAACCTATTTGGTCGTTCATCAATTGCGCGCCTGCTCCATGTCGGCTGTTGATGATATTGAACGGCAAGTCGGCCCCAAGATATAAGGTACGAGGATTGTGTTCGAATCCTGCCATATCCAAGGCATAGGCAGCCGTCACATTCAGTTTCGGTTGCTTTCCTACTGCCGCAGAATTGAACGAAGCTTCCATGTCAAAATAATGACTGAAGGAAGCGTCATATTGCGCCCTCATTGCAAAAGGCACAAAGAGCAGAAAGAACATGATAAAAAATCGCTTTGTTGTCACAAGAAAGGAATTTTGGAAAAACAGTCATTTATAAACTATGTATGAAAAAGGCTGCCCCATGAAGAGAGCAGCCCTATCATCGACTTTAATATTCGTCGTCATTCCATAAGAAATCATCCTTAGAAGGATAATCAGGCCAAATGTCCTCGATGCTTTCATAAACATCGCCTTCATCTTCAATCTCCTGCAAATTCTCCAGAACCTCCAGAGGCGCACCCGAGCGAGTTGCATAGTCTATCAACTCTTCTTTTGTTGCAGGCCATGGTGCATCTTCTAGCTTTGAAGCTAATTCAAGTGTCCAATACATAGCTCTATAATTTAACGTTTCTATTATTTTGCGTGCAAAAGTAATACTTTTATTTTAAATTCCAAATATTTAGGCAACAAAATTACATGCTAATCAATAATTAACTTTAAAATTTTGCTTTATTTTAGTCTTATCAAAAAAAACGACACCACAATTGAGCAAATCATATGACAATACCGCACGTTTATCTTCCAAGATTCTACGCCAAACTTTCCTTGCACCTGCACCTTCATGGATGTCGAGTAACACGAGTACTGAACCGACAGATAAATTAGTGAAGAAGGAATCATAATTCTCTATGGACTGTAAACTTATGGCTGAGCATTGAACCAAATCATGAAAACGATATCGAATACGGAAGATCAAGCGCTCGCGTCTAGATGCCTCAAAAGGATATGAACAAGAGTTAGCATCAACAAAATTATTATTCTTCAAGAAGCCTTGTTCATTAATAACACTACGAAGAATAGAATAAGCCGTAGGCGATTGTACTCCAAACCCACGGGTTCTAGGGATTCGAAGTATTCTCTGAGCAATATACATTATCTTTAGCTTAAACTTTCTGAGCATAGCGATTCTTAAATCTAAAGAAAAAACAAAAAAAGCCCCGACTACATT